>PKSX01000211.1 GCA_002869435.1 Marinilabiliales bacterium
AGCAACATTTGCAAGTAGTTATTACTTAGTTGGAGACTTACCCAATAATCTATGGATCTCACTAAGTATAATCATTTCTGCAGGCACATTTGGAGCAGCCATTATTCCAGAATTTACCAAGATATTTACCAGTCCAAAATCTAAACACGTCAACGAAGTAGTAGAATCATCCAGACAGGGTGGAGCTTCATTGAACATCCTCTCTGGTCTTGTTGCCGGTAATTTTAGTGCATTCTGGAAAGGTATTGTCTTCGTTGGGCTTATGGCAATAGCATATTTTGCAAGCAACTATGGGCTTGATGAGTTCATGGTGTATCCTAGCATCTTTGCCTTTGGCCTCGTGGCATTTGGTATGCTGGGAATGGGTCCGGTTACTATTGCGGTTGACAGCTATGGTCCGGTTACTGACAATGCTCAATCTATTTATGAACTTTCACTTATCGAAGAAGATCAAGAAGAGAAGATTAAGGAAATTGAAGCAGACTTTGGTTTTACTCCTGATTTTGAAAAATCAAAGTATTATCTCGAAGCAAATGATGGCGCAGGAAACACCTTTAAAGCTACCGCAAAACCAGTACTGATTGGTACAGCCGTAGTGGGTGCAACCACCATGATTTTCTCATTAATTCTGGTAATAAAAGATGTGCTTGGCGTCGACCCGGCTACATTGCTCAATATCCTTAATCCGTATTCAATCTTTGGATTTATTTTGGGAGGAGCTGTAATTTACTGGTTCACCGGTGCATCTATTCAGGCAGTTACCACTGGTGCAGGACGCGCTGTTGATTATATCAAAAACAATATTAATCTTGACCCCGGTGCTGAAAAGAAAGCGTCGACAGAAAAATCACGACAAGTTGTTGCCATTTGTACAAAGTATGCGCAAAATGGTATGTTCAACATCTTTATTGCTGTATTTGCTTTTGCATTAGGCATTGCATTCTTATCAGCTCCAGGTGAAGGAGGATATAATGCTCCTGTGTCAATGTTTGTAAGCTACCTTATTTCTATTGCACTCTTCGGCCTATTTCAGGCTATCTTTATGGCCAATGCCGGTGGCGCTTGGGACAATGCAAAGAAAGTTATAGAAGTCGACCTTAAAGAAAAAGGAACTGACCTTCACGCAGCGGCAGTAGTTGGTGATACCGTAGGCGATCCTTTTAAAGACACTTCAAGTGTGGCTCTTAATCCTATTATTAAGTTTACTACGCTGTTTGGACTTCTGGCTATGGAAATTGCCATTACGGAATCATTCAGAGGAGTTGCACCTTACCTGGGAGTTCTTTTCTTCCTAATTGCCCTTTTCTTCGTGATTCGTTCATTCTACGGAATGCGACTGAAGAAATCATAAGTATTTTAAACCTTCTGTATAATAAAAGAGGCTGCTCATACGAGACAGCCTCTTTCTTTTTTGTATGGAACAAAAAACCTAATCAGTCCCCGGTCGGGTGCGAATACCAAAGGGCAGGTATAACGGGCACGAACCAATGAAACTAACCAGTAAAAACACACCGGCAATAGCAAGTATAGTGATGCCAAGAGGCCCTGCTACAACACCGGTGAAATATAAAACAATGGCTAAAACAGCCAACATGATGCGCAAAACGCGGTCTGCAATTCCCATATTCTTTTTCATGATACTTTGTTTTTGTTTAATTATGATGTAAATATATTAAACATATTAAAGAAAAAGCCACAATGATGATAATTATCACTGTGGCTTTAACAAAGAATATACGAATAGGTACTTATCCCTTGTAATGCTCGTAGAACTTCACAATAGACTCAATGCCTTTATAGAAATTCTCAAGCGGGAAATTCTCATTTGGTGAGTGAATGGCATCATCCTCAAGACCAAACCCAAGCAATAATGATTTTATGCCCAGAATTTCCTCGAAAGTGGCAATAATAGGAATAGATCCACCACTACGCATAGGAATTGCTGTTTTTCCATATACATCCATCAAAGCTTTCTCCGCTGCTTTGTAAGCAGGAAAATCGATCGGAGTAACAAAGGCTTGTCCGCCATGCAAAATATCAACTTTAACTTTTACATAGTTCGGTGCAATCTTCTCAATGTGATTCTTCAGCAATTCTGCAATTTTCTCATTGTTTTGATGTGGAACAAGGCGAGATGAAATCTTAGCATATGCTTTTGAAGGCAGTACAGTTTTTGCACCTTCACCGGTATATCCGCCCCAAATTCCACAAACATCAAGTGTTGGACGAATTCCGGTTCTTTCGATAGTTGTATAACCTGCTTCCCCGTGGAGAGCCTCAACATTAATTGCCTTTTTATAATCATCTTCGCTGAATGGAGC
>PKSX01000115.1 GCA_002869435.1 Marinilabiliales bacterium
ATACCTCGTTTTCATTTCCGACCGTGATTTCAACCCCACATACAGCCATACCGAATGGAACCATGTGTATACAGACATGTCTAAAGTGTATATTCTTCCACTCTCTGCTGAAACTGAGAACCCACTTGGCCCTGAAAACGATGAAGTCAAAATAAAAGAAGCTGACGCCAACAAAGACGATGATAAAGAAGACGATGATAACGGCATTTCTGTTGAAGTTACCGAGGAAGGACTTCAAAGTAGAATACTTGCTTTGCCCATTGAAGCTTCAAACTACTGGGGTGTTGAAATGACAGGAAATAGCATTTATTACATGAAACGCGGCAAAGGTGATTCAAAAAGCTCGCTTGTCATGTATAATATTGAAGACCGGAAAGAAGACAACCTTGGTGAAGCCGGAGGCTTTGATATAAGCCATGACGGCAAGAAAATGATGGTGGTTAAAAGCCGAAAATACTATGTGATTTCTTTACCAAAATCAGATATTAAGCTGGAAAAAAATATTTCATTCGACGGATTAAAAACAGAAGTAAATCGTCAGGAAGAATGGTCGCAAATATATTTTGAAGCCTGGCGTCAGATGCGTGATTTCTTCTATGTTGAAAACATGCACGGAACCGACTGGGAAAAACTTCGCGACAAATATGCCGTATTGCTGCCTTATGTAAACAACAGACATGATCTTAATTACATAATTGGTGAACTTATTGGGGAGTTGAATGTCGGTCATGCATATATAAGTGGCGGCGATCGTCCAAACCCTGATCGTATTCAACTGGGTCTGCTCGGAGCTAAGATTTCTACAGATCCTTCCGGATATTTCAAAATTGAGGAAATTCTTGAAGGAGCAAACTGGAGTACATCATTGCGCAGCCCGCTTACCGAATATGGTGTAGATGTTAAAGAAGGCGAGTTTATTATCAGTATCGACGGAGTATCATGTAAAGATGTTGCCGATCTTTATATTCTTCTTCAGGGAAAAGCAGGCAAACAGGTAGAAATGATGGTCAACTCCAAAGCATCTGAAACCGGGGCCCGCAAAGTTATTGTTGTTCCCATTGCCGATGAGTCCTCACTCTATTATTATAACTGGGTTCAGAAAAACATAGCTTATGTAAATGAAAAAACCAACGGACAGGTTGGCTATTTGCATGTTCCCGACATGAGTGTACAGGGACTGAATGAATTTGTAAAATACTTCTACCCGCAACTCGATAAAAAAGCGCTTATTATTGATGATCGTGGAAATGGTGGCGGAAATGTTTCCCCAATGATTCTGGAACGTCTCATGCGTGAACCTACCCGTGCAAACATGTCAAGAAACTCTACTATTCCGGGGCAAACACCTCGCCAAACCATGATAGGGCCAAAAGTTCTCCTACTGAATCAATACTCAGCTTCAGACGGTGATCTTTTCCCTTATGCATTTAAAAAGCACGAGGTTGGTAAAACCATTGGGGTAAGAAGCTGGGGTGGAGTTGTTGGAATTCGCGGATCCCTGCCTTTTGTTGATGGAACTGTACTCAATAAACCCGAATTTGCAAGTTACAGCATTGATGAAAGCAAATGGATTATTGAAGGATACGGTGTAGATCCCGATATTGAGGTTGACAACGATCCATATGAAGAATATACTGGAAAGGATGCTCAGCTTGACAAAGCCATTGAAGTAATTCTGGAAGAATTGAAAAACTTCAAGGGTATACCTGATATTCCTGCTGATCCGGACAAAACCAAATAATTGAATTCCACTTAGAATTCGATTTGTTTGTATATTTGTAAAAACAGTGATTACGAATGTTTAATGGAATAAAAAACAGCATCTTTAATAACCGGCTGAAAAAACAGTTGGAAACATTCAGCAGAAATGTTGCCAATAAAAGTTTCGACGAGCTGGAAACGATTCTGTTTTTCTTTGACTGCACCAGTGAAGAAAAATACCGTGAATTTGAGAAGATTTACAATTATTGCAAAGAACAAGGGAAAAGTATTCGGGCCATTGGCTTCACAAACATGAAACAGCAAGCTCATTACTGCACCCCCAGAATTAATTTTGAGTATGTATTAACATCGCATTATAATTCCATGGGTGTTCCTACTGCTTCTTTTGTTGATGAGCTTATCAAAAAAGATTATGATGTTTTAATTGACCTCAGTCACTGCATGCATAAGTCTTTTCAGTGGTTAATTGCACTATCCAGAAGCAACTGCAAAGTTGGTGCTTCCGATATAAAATGCATGTCTCCATACGATGTTACCATAGACACAGTAAATGACCGTAGTCAACGTTACCTGATGCAGCAGGCCATTATTTACC
>PKSX01000093.1 GCA_002869435.1 Marinilabiliales bacterium
CTTGGAGCATGGAACCAAAAACATGCAGATGCCATTTTCGGTACATTGCCGGGAATGCCGTTGGGACATTTCTATGGGCCAACCACATTATCAAAAGACTCGACCGTTTTGTATCTTTTTTTGCAGGGACAACAAAATGGTAATATTATGATTAAAGGATTGAACAATGCAATAAAATCTGTTACCGTACTAGGCGAGGGGACCGTTTGCTCTCATAAAGTGGTAGGCAAAATTTCCTGGTCGAAGGTGCCTGGGCTTGTTTATATCTGTGTTCCCAAAGGTGTTCAGGATAAATACATGACCGTTTTGCGGGTGGAACTCGACGCGCCGTTGTCGCTGTATCGGGGCAAAGGAGGGCTTTGAAGTTGTCCCGATAATTATCGGGATGAAAAAGTAGAAAAGTAAAAAGTTTGGCTACAGTTACTTTTGACTTTTTCAATATTACTTTTTCAATTTTTCCTTATTTAATTCTTCCAAACCGTTCGACCATACTCGGCATTTCCAAAATCTTCGCCATTGATGGTGGTATTTCCTGCAAGTCCGCCCAAATACCCAAGTGTTTCGCCATCGGAGTTTACCACTTCCGAGGTCATATCTGCTCCGCAATTAATTCCGGGATCGAAAACATAAACGGTCTGGCTTTGAAAACTGTATTCATCCACTTTTCCATCGCTGCAAATGGTTGACGATTCGCTAAAAGTCTTGATTTTATCCTTAATTACCTGTGGAACGTCTTTTTCGATATCCAGTTTGCTGCAGGCCGAAAATGCCAAAGATGCGATAAGCAGTATTATCAGGGTTCTCATATTCATGGGTTTTGTTCTGATGAATAACGTGGAAGTGCGAGGGAAATTGTGAATTTAATGAATCAAAATTCTTTAAAAAACAATTATATTTGTATCGAATCACATTTGAATATCCATGGAAGAAAATAATCAGCAAGAATTCGAACAGCACGAGCCCGAACAGCAAGAGTTTGAGCAGGAGCAACCCGAGCAGCAAGAACAAGAGGAGCAGGAAGTGATAGAGCGCGACAGTGATGTCCTGGTTGATTTACGCAATGTGAATGTGTATCAGGGCGAGCGCATTGTTGTTGAGAATGTTTCCCTAGAGGTACGAAAAGGCGAGCTGGTTTTTTTAATGGGTCGCACAGGTAGTGGTAAATCTTCGTTGCTTAAAATTCTTTATGCCGATCTTCCTTTCAATGGTGATTCAGGTTATGTGCTTGGGTTTGAACTCAGCGATATTCGCAGAAAAGAGATTCCAACACTACGCCGGAAACTGGGCATGATCTTTCAGGATTTTCAATTGCTTACAGATCGTACAGTTCAGGAAAACCTGTATTTTGTGCTCAAAGCCACCGGCTGGAAAAACAAACAAGCCATGGATGAGCGTGTGGTGGAAGTAATGACTACTGTTGGTCTTCCGGACAAGCTCGAAAAAATGCCTCACCAACTCTCTGGCGGGGAGCAGCAAAAAGTGGTTATTGCACGTGCGCTGCTAAATCATCCCGATCTGATACTTGCCGATGAGCCCACAGGAAACCTCGATCCCATTTCTTCGGAAGAGGTTATGAATACTATAATAGCATTGAAAGAGCAGGGAATTACCATATTAATGGCCACTCACGATTTAATGGTAACCGAGAAATTTGCGTCCAGAACGCTTTGGTTCAATAACGGTAAAGTACAGGATAACAGGCCATAAAACAATTTTGTTGTGCGAGACATATTTATGTGGTTTCGACAAGTAAAACCACTGAGTACGGTCATTGAGCGGAGTCGAAATGACCTAGGACTTCATTATCATGTGGTTTCGACAGGCTCAACCACCGTGGAACTATATAAAATATCAATTCCGGTCATTGAGCGCCTGTCCTGAACAGAGTCTAAGGGAAGTCGAAATGCCCGGAAATTCGCCAATAAACTGTTTAAGGTGCAGGATAACAGACCGTAAAACAAAATTCTGTCATGCTGAGCCTGTCGAAGTATGGATAGAATTTTGTAAATTCGTACATCTAACTCATGTTGTATGAAGAAATTAATTCCATTTCTTGTTTTTATTATTTCATTTTCTGTCTCCAATGCCCAGGAAGGCGGTTTTTTTACCATTGGCGTCAATAGTGCCCTTATTGCCAATGATCCCCTGCATGGAATTATTGACCGTTATAATGAGAATACATATTGGCTGAGCGAGGATGTAGAACATTTTGGTTGGAACACAGGTATATTGCTTGCATGTTCTTTTGTGGAAGAAAAAGCCATGTACACTTTTGGCTGGTCATCTCGAACACAAAGCCGTGTAGGAAACGGGTTTGATTCAACCAATGTGGAATGCAACATGGATTTCAATTTTAGGTATAACTACATGTTTTTCAATATTTTTTACAATTTTGTTGATGGCGATGTTGTAAAAATGGGCCCCGGACTTGGGGGCGGATTGGGAACCTATAAAATCTTAATTAAGGAAACACAGGGCGAGCGTGTTTTGCGGGAAGGAGATCCCCAAAGAAATCACTACTTCTCGCTGAATATTTTATTTCATCTGAGCATTTATATGGGACCTCATGTTTTTCTAAATTTTCAGCCCTATATTCATTTACCATTGGGAGATATAAGCTTAGTTCCGCTCGATAATGAAATAAACCCAACATATACTCCGAGAGTGGATAAAGATGATTTGACCTTTCCTCCATTGGCAAAAGGTTTTTCTATTTCTCTGAATTTTGGCGGAAGCGATTAATACCTATACAAAGATCAATTTTGCAAGATTCTCGGCATTATAAGCATTGCTGAACCCATTTTGAAGTAGCATGGTATTTCGTTGTGCAATTTCATTTGTGTTGATCTGTTTTTGCATCAGATCTTGTATTGAATTTTTGAACTCTTCAGGTGACTGAACTACATGGCAAAGCTCTTCAAGTCCTGTTTGTTCCACCATTGGCGGGTTCACCAGTAAATGTCGACCTTTATGCAGAGCCAGTAGGAGTTTAAGTTTGATACCTGTGGCCTGAAATGTAGGTAAAACATTTACCTGAGCCTCAGCAATGAGCTTTTCAAAATCATTTTCTTTCAGATTTGTGCGAAGCTCCACGTTTTTCTGGTTTCTAATAGCGGCCTTAAGTTCTTTTCCGGGCTTATTTCCGGCAATGAGTAATTTATAATCCAGATTATCGAAAACCTCGTTCACTAAAAACAATGCTGCCTGGTTATTCTCACTTACATCAAGGCTGCCATGATAGAGTGCATATTGACCAAGTCCTTCTTTTACATCTACTTTTTCTGATGGATGAAAAGCACTAATAACTTCAACATTATCGTGAATCTTGCTAAAATGCCTTGCATCATTTCGCGAGATTACAGCAAGTGCATCTGCATAACTCAGGTTTTTTTCAAACCGCTTGAGTTTTCTGCTTTCATTATGAAAATAAATGGCCTTCAACGGATCATTTTCAGCAATGGCCAGTCCTTTGTAGTATTCGTGCTCGATATTATGCGTACGAACAATTTTACGTTTATGTTTTAATTTCAGATTTGGCAGATAAAGACTGGTGTGCAGGCCTTCAAAAAGAATGGGTGCATCATCTGCCGCAAGTCTGTTTAGAAGTTCTTCCGATGTTCTGCTTGCAACGATATAAGGCTTTGATGAAAATAAATTTGTTTTATTGTTGTTGCGTGGATAATAAAAAACGTTTTCGCAATATTTCAATAGGTGTTTACTGGCTTTCCGGCCACCATACTGGAAATTATGCAAGGTGATTTTTACTCCGAGTTTATGTAATGCCCGAATCTTATTGTATATGTCAATTACCCCTCCGTAATTAGCCGGCAGCGGGATATCGAAAGATACGATATGCATTTTTTTATTGGAGAAATTGCCGGATTTCATGTTCAATTCGCTTTGATTCTTTTTCCCAACACAAGTTTTGCGCCGCTAAATTGGCATTTTTTTTCCAATGCTCCAAGATTTTTTCATCTGAAAGCATTTCATTTAGTGTATAGGCAATATTTTCAGTCGAAAGGTTGCTTATGACTTTGCCACAATCATTTTCTTTCACAATTTTGCTCACCTCCGGTAAGTCGGAACATAAAACAGCGGTTCCGGCTTGTAAATAATCAAACACCTTATTTGGTAAGCTGTATAAATAATTGATATTAGTGCTTTTGTCAAGTGTCAGCCCTATGTCAGCATGCGATGTATACGAGAATAATTCTTCTCTCGGAACACGGCCTCTGATGATCACTTTCTGCTGAAGATTCTCGTTATCCTCCATCATTCTATGCAGTACCGGAAAAACATCCCCGCCACCTACCAAAACCAATACAGCGTTTTCCACAATTTCCATAGCTTGCACTGCTTCTTCTGCACCCCGGTCGATATTGATTCCACTGCCCTGAAGAATGATGATTTTTTTATCTCCCGGTAATTTCAATTCTTCCCTGCTTCTAATCTGGACATCGGGAAGGCTCATAGGAACATTTCGAACCACGAACAGTTTTTTGCCGTATATTTCTTCGTACAATCGCGCAATGGAGTCGTTAACTGTAATGATAAATGGCAATTTCGGGAAAATACGTCTCTCAATTCGCTCCCAGAATCGTTTTACAAATTTTCTACCCTGCAATTCAGGCACCTCTGTGAAAAACTCGTGACTGTCGTAAATGATTTTTTTTCTCTTCCATTTCGAAGCCATATGACAAGCCCATAATGTGTCCAGATCATTGGCCCATACGGCATCAAATTTTGAGAAAAGAAGTCTGAGAAATAGTCTGATATTGAAAAATGCATAAAAAAGTGCACCTTTTTCAAAAAGAAGTCGCATACGTATATAGCCGTATGAGCGGGTATCCATGGGTGGACTTTTGCGTCTTTTTCTTCCAATAAGCGTCACCTCATGTCCCATCTCATGAAGCATAGTGCAGGTACGATGTACCCGTTGATCTGTAACCAGATCGTTGATAACGGCAACGCTGATTTTCATTTATTTACAAAACTTCGTGTCTTCTTTCAGGTTTGTAACACCCAGTGATTCAGCTTTCAACCAATCTTTACAGGCATTATCCTTATCATTTCTCATGGAGTAAATTTTACCACGATTTACATAAGCTTGTGCATAGTTTGAATCTACTTCAATGGCTTTGCAATAATAATCAAAGGCTTTGTCGCGATCATTTTTTCCAAACCAGGCATTACCAATATAATAATATGTTTCAGGATCCTGATCATTGTAATCAAGCGATTGCTCAAGTTTATCCAGCGCTTCATCATAATCAGATGACTGAACCAGATTGATTCCTTCAAGCTTAAGGTCCAGCGCCTTCTTTATCTTGTCTCCTCCGCATGAAACAAGTACTGCCAGCATTATTATGCCCGAAATTGCTCTAATCTTCATATCAGTTGCCTAAAGTTTGTGTAAGAGTCAAATATATACCCGACCAGATATTGTCTTCAGCTTGCTTTCCGAGAGCAAGTACTATTGGACCACTTACCGAAATTATTCCATTGTATTGAATGATTTCCGAATAATAATTTATGGTCCATGTTTCACCTGCATCAGGGGTACGCAGAATCAAACCAATCGTATTATCGTAAGGTGAGCCCATATCGGTAAGATATTCAAAAGTGACCGTAGCAAATCCATTCAAACTGTCAACCATGCAGAAGTCAGTTAGCTGAGCCAATTGAACACCGGTATATGACTGTCCCAGCTGAAAGATCTGAGTCCATATATCTCCATTTGTAAAGCTCCTGATTACGGAACCGGAATATCCGCCGACATATAAAACACCTTCGTTGCTTTGATATATAGTTTTCAGTTCAAAACCTGAAGTATATTTTAGAGTCCATGAGCTGCCACCATCGGAAGATTTATGAATTTCATTTCCCGTAATTCCAATGAAATCAGTATCATTCAGTGCATAAGCATATGAAAGTGTGTCAGAACTAATCTTCGTCCAGGAAGAACCACCGTTCAATGTACTGTAGATTCCATCAGTGCATAGAGAAATGCCCTTGTTCGCATTTGCAAAAGAAATCAAATAAGGGTCAGATGGAATGGCAAGCCATGTCCAGTTTTGACCTGCATTAACCGATTTACCAAATTCTGTACCTCCAAGATAGGAGCGAAGTGCGTATACGGTGTCTTCTCCAATCTGACATGTATTGATGAAAGTGCCGTTTATACTACTGTTTTGATACCAGGCCAGTCCGTAATTTGTGCTTGTATAAATGAACGAATTAGGAGAATAAAGGTATCTGTTGCTGTACATAACAATTTTATTGTTGCTTTCATACATAAATGAGCTTTGAACCGGGGTGAATTGACCGGGAAGTGCACCTGATACATCCCAGTTCGGACGATCGGCTATTTTCCTTTTCTGCCAGTTGCTTTGATATTCGTCAAGCCTGTATGAGTCAGAAGGCTCATCGGTATCATCATCCGGATTGCATGCCCATAGCAATGAGAGCATTATTAATGCACTAATTTTCAGAATTTTTCTCATTATTTAAATCTGCCAATGATTTCTCTAATGTGATTAACTTTCTCTTCCAGCAATTTATTGTTTCGGGCCTCAACTAATAATCTTAAATAAGGCTCGGTATTCGATGGGCGTATATTAAACCACCAATCGGAAAACTCAATTCTGTAACCATCGAAATCGAGAAACTTCTCTGCTTTTTCGGCAGCCATAAGTGTTTCTTTAACAGCTTCCATGGCTTCACGCTTTTGCTCAATTCTGAAATTAATTTCTCCTGAGTTTTCATATTTTCTGATATTGGAAATAAGTGTTGAAACCGTTTTTCCTTCTCTTTTAAATCTTGAAATCAGATTAAGAATAAGTACGGCAGCCAGCATACCGCTGTCACTGTAATAGAAATCGCGAAAATAATAATGCCCGGCAAGCTCACCACCGAAAATACCATCAATTTCACGTAGTTTATTGGCAGCATAGGCACGCCCCACACGCCATATTTCCATTTCTGCACCCATGGGTTCCAGGTACTCAGCAACAGATTTCGAAGTGCGAATGTCCTGAATGACTTTGCCTTTCAGATTCTTTTCTTCCAGAAAATAATGTCCCAGCAATGCAATCATCAGATCGGGCGGAATAAAGGTTCCGTTTTCATCCACAAACATTACGCGGTCCGCATCACCGTCGAAAATAACTCCGATATCTGATTTGTTGGTAAGAACAGCTTCTTGTATCTGCACTAGATTTTTCTCATTCAGCGGGTTGGGTTCGTGGTTTGGAAAAGTACCGTCGAGTTCCTCAAAGAGATAATGTGGAGTGTTGCCAAAAATGCTGCGGACAAATAAACCGGCCATGCCGTTGCTGCAATCAATGGTGAGGTTCAGATCTGATATGTTTTTCGAATAGCTTTTCAGATATTCTGTGTAATCGTTTTTGAAATCAAATTCGTGCAGTGATGAAGTATCGCTTTTTTTTGACACTATATCCTGTTCAATGAGTTCTTCAAGTTTATTGAGGCCTGTATCATAACCAACGGGAACAGCATTGCGGGCCGAAATTTTCAGGCCGTTGTATTCAGCAGGATTGTGGCTGGCTGTGATCATTACAGAAGCTTCGAATTCAAATTTTGCAGTGCCCCAGTAAATCATTGGTGTTGTGCTTAATCCGGCATCGTAAATATCACAACCGGCATCTTTCAGACCATTGATAAGAGCATCGTGAATTTCAGGAGATGATGCTCTCGCATCGCGGCCAATAAGTATTTTCTTTGCATCGAGAACCTGTGGCAGATAATATCCGATGCGGTAAACAGTTTCCTTGTTAAAATCAGTGTTATAAATTCCTCTGATATCGTAGGCGTGAAAAGCTGACATTGTTTTTTATTTCAAAGATAAATAATTAGTGGAAAGTGGAAAGCAAAAAGTGGAAAGTAAAAAGTGGAAAGTATAAAGTTTGATGTGCTGATCATGCCTTCGGCTTGACAGGTGTGTCAATTGAATTAATGTGCCAATTAGGATATTTTGTTCTTTGAGATTTTGCTGTGGGTAAAACGTAGAACATATAATGTAAAACGTAAACACAAAAAATTCAAAGATACAACAGCGGGAGATTCAACTACCGTCTAACCAGTCTTGAAATCTTATTGATAATCCAGGCAAGAATAGCACCGCCTGAAGCTAAAGCCATGTCTTTTTGTGCATCCCAGAAATCGCCCTGCTGCCCGTTATAATGCTCGGCAGTTTCAGATGCAGCTACTACAGTAAGTGCCCATTCAAATAATTCGTAGAGCATAGAGCTCGCTGCAATAAACATCCAGGCTGCAAATGTTGCCTGACGCAGTTTATAGCCATACCATTTCTGGAAAATTTCTTTGGCAGGATACCAAATCAGCAGACCATAGGCAAAGTGAACCCAGCGGTCGTAATTATTACGCTCCCAACCAAAAATCTCGGAAAGGGTGCTGCCTGTGAGCCACTGGTACCATTCGTCGTAAGGAACATAAATATATGTCCATTTTGCCCCAATGGAATGCAAAAGTGTAAACACCAAAATGAGTTTGAAAGACCATGTGCTAATATTATCGCGCAGCATTACAAAAATGAGGAAAATACCGGCAAGAATGGTAGCTGAATGATTCAATAGCATCAGCTCGGGAACAGGTGAGTTGAAGCAAAATGCTACTGTAAGTGCAGCAAACACAAAGAATAAAATAATTTTTATGCGACGACTTCTCATGGGCAGGGATTTCCGTGCGAAGATATTGATTTTTGTGGCATAGGCAAAATCAAATCACTGGTCATTGAGTGGAGTCGAAATGACCAGTGAATAAATCGTCATGTGACTTCGGCTCCGCTCAGCCACCGTGTATGCTCAGCCACCGTGTATGGTCATTGAGCGTAGTCGAAATGACCTATACAATTTATGTCATGTGGTTTCGACTCCGCTCAACCACCGATAATTTACTCCACCACAACAATACGTTTTGTAATCACAATATCATCAAAGCCGATGAGCATAAGATAAACACCGGCAGCATAACCGGTCATGTCGAATTTCTCGACATGTGTGCCGGCTTCGAAAAAATTACTTCGAGTTTGTAATTGCTTGCCGTTTTGATCCATAATGATAAACTGAACATCCCTGCGTATGGCAATTTGAAGTTGAACATTTACCTCATGCTGGTTTACGCCAATAGGATTTGGGAATAATTTGATATCATAGCCCGGTAATTCAGGAATAATTGGATCTTCTTCATTAGGCTTTGGGTCTTCTGCAATCGAAATAAGGCTGTCTATAACCACAATACTGTCTGTTTGGGCAAGAACAGGTTCCTGAATATACTCAAGATCAACGCTGACAAAGAATGCATCACTATAGCGGTAAATCTTCACATCATTTTCTATTTCCCATTGACGTTGTTCCCGCATTTCTCCGTCAATATTCATTTCTCTGCCGGCAATACTACATTCCATATTGGTTTGCCCTGAAATATATAAGCGATTTTTAGAATCCACATCCAAATGCAGATATTCTTCGAAAGCCCATGAATCATAGGGTAGTTCGCCACAATTCTCAGCATGCAGAAGCTCCCCGTTTTCATTAAAAACAGCTACAAAAAGTCCTCTCAGCACAGATTCAAGCTTAATGGTCTTACCATTTCTCCCCGTAATTTCAATAAATTGTTCGTACCAGCCGGAAATCACAATATTTCCGTTTCTATCGAACACAATATCCAAAGGTCTTTCCTCTTCATGACCGGAAAATTGCACAATCCAGTCTTCATTTCCAAGTGAATCCCATGAAGCCAGGAAGACATCATACCAATTCGTTTTATAGTAGTTTTCGTTCCATACCAAATGAAAATTCCGTCCCCTTGACTCGGTGGGATTGGTCGTTACAAGTCCAAATGTGCGTCCGTCCTCTCGCTGTATGGTTTTAAATATCCGCATGGTAGAATCGCCCTGGTGATACGAAATGCTGTCAACCGGGCTCCCATCAGGCCCAAGCGTGATAATGCTGCGCTTCATTCGCCGGTCATTATTTTTTATACTCCATTGCTCGCCACTGCTGGAAAAAAGCAAAACATCATCATAATTCAGCATATCCAGGCTGCAATGGCCGTTCTGATCCACTTTAAACTCTTTAACTGTTCCGCCTCCGCCGTATGTCACCCATTCTTCTGTGCCATCGGGTTTGTATTTCACCACCACAATGGAATAGTTCTGCACATACCAGCCCGATTTTGGAACCGGCATAACCATAAAACTTTCCAAACCCATGGTATTGCTATGGCAATAGCCGCGCACGTAAATATTCCCATCTTTATCGCTACCGGCATCGAAAGCCACGGAGTGTTTATTGCTTCTGCCACTTCTGGCCCATAAAATACGCCCTTTTGAATCGTATTTGGCCACAAAATAGTTTAGGGGGCGTTTTTCGTAATCGCTGTAATAATCAGTAATAACACCTTCGAGCAGGATTTCTCTTCCATCGGTAGAGTACAAAATGGCGGTATCCCGAAAATTGCCAACCACAATACTGTTACCGTCTTTATCGCAATGCAGATTCCACGGATGTATTCCCCGGCTCGATTCTCCGTTTACCGACCAAAGCAGATTTCCCTCGCGATCATAACGTGCAAGAAAAAGGTTGGAATAAGAATATGTGCCAAACGGATCTGAGTTGATGCCGTATGTTTTTTCTCCACCGGCATGTTCAATTCTGCATCCTCCTTCATCCTGATAAATTCCGGTAAGCACTACGTCGTCGTTGGTAGTAACTTCCATTCCGGTAACCGACTCGCATTTTTCACCATCGATTTTGTACAGGGTTTGCCAGTCGAACTGGGTTTTGGGTTGGGCGAAAATGCTGATTTGAAGAACGAGTGATAATACAATGGATGATATGAAGAATTTCATAAGCCGGAATTAGAAAATAAAGATACAAAAAACCGCAAACACAGAATAGATGCATTTGCGGTTTAATTTCATAAAATTCTGTCACTCTGAGCCTGTCGAAGAGCGGCAGAAGTATTAGTAATTCTTTCTTTTTCTCTCAAAATACGCCTGCGGATGCTCACAAACGGGGCAGTTTTTCAATGCTTTTTTCCCTTTATGAATATGTCCACACTTGCGGCACATCCATTCTATTTCTTCGTCATCTTCAAAAACCTTATTGTCTTTAATGTTTTGCAGAAGCTTGCGGTAACGCTCCTCATGCTCAGCTTCCACTTTGGCAATGAGTTTAAATGCAACTGCAATTTTCTTAAATCCTTCTTCTTCAGCAATTTTTGCAAATTCAGGATAAAGGTCGGTCCATCCTTCATTTTCCCCTTCAGCAGCAGCTAAAAGGTTTTCTTCTGTGGTTCCGATGACTCCGGCAGGATATGCAGCGGTAATTTCTACCATTCCGCCTTCCAGAAATTGAAAGAAGCGTTTACTATGCTGATCTTCCTGCAAAGCAGTTTCCTCAAACATTTCTGCAATTTGCTCATAACCCTCTTTCTTAGCTACTTTGGCAAACATTTTATAACGGCGTGCAGCCTGTGATTCGCCTGCAAATGATTTTAGCAGGTTCTGCTCGGTTTTGGTTCCTTTAATACTCATATATTGCTTTTTTTGATGTTTGTACAAACATAATAATTTATGATTTATGAGTTATGATTTTTGAAGTTTAAGGGGGAATTTAGAATGAGTTTGGATTAGATTGCCGGTTGACTTTGCTCCGTGTTTTAAAACAAAATAAACAACGGTGGTTGAGCGCCTGTCCTGAGTTTATCCTGAGCGCAGCCGAAGGGCGGAGTCGAAGGGAAGTCGAAACCACATGACACAGTATTGGACATTTCGACAAGCTCAATGACCTCGCATATGATTTTATTATCTCGGCGGGCTCAGACTCGTGCGAATTCCGAGACAAAACCGGGGATTCTGCGAAAGTGACCCAGCTTCGGTTGGCTTCGCCGGGCTCAGGTTAGTCCGAATTCCGAGACAAAATAGTTGGGTTTCTTTGAACCCCAAAAAATTAATCCTGACATCTTATGCAAGTAAACTTGCGCGATATCAGGATTAATTTTCTGAGACTATTTTGTCTCTTAGTGACCCAGCTGAGGCTCGAACTCAGGACCCCATCCTTAAAAGGGATGTGCTCTACCAACTGAGCTACTGAGTCTCCTTTTTTCGTTTTGGGACTGCAAAAATACAAATTATTTTAAACCTGCAAGTTTTTAGGGCATTTTTTTTCAATCGGAATATTCATATCTTTCTGAAAGTTTTAATACTGAAACTGTTGAAAGAAAATTCAATAATTTGATCCCGATTCCAACTTTTTGATCTAATATTGCAATAGAAATTTGAATTATGAATTGGAATACTAAAGTTGTACTTGTAACCGGTGCTTCATCAGGAATTGGGGAGGCCATTTGCCGGGATTTACTGAAAAAGGGTGCTTCTGTAGCCATGGCTGCGCGCAGCGAGGATAAAATGAAGGAAATCGCAAAGGATTTTGCTGAAGAAAAAGTGTTGATTAAAGCCACAGATGTTTCAAAAGAAGAAGATTGTGTTGCTTTTGTGGAGGCTGCTGCTGAGAAATTTGGAAAAATTGACGTATTAATTAATAACGCCGGTATTTCGATGCGGGCGATCTTTGAAGATCTTGATATTTCGGTTATTAAGAAACTTATGGATGTAAATTTCTGGGGTACGGTGTATTGTACTAATGCAGCATACAAATACCTTCTTGAAGCAAAAGGTTCATTGGTGGGCGTTTCTTCCATTGCCGGTTTTCAGGGACTGCCGGCTCGTACCGGTTATTCTTCTTCCAAATTTGCCATGCATGGTTTGCTCAATACCATTCGGGTAGAAACGCTGAAGCAGGGCCTTCATGTGATGATTGCATGCCCGGGTTTCACAGCATCTAATATCCGCAACACAGCTCTCACTGCCGATGGAACAGTGCAGGCCGATAATCCGCTTGATGAATCAAAGCTCATGACATCGGAAGAAGTTGCTGCGCGCATCGTTCGGGGTATTGAGAAACGCAAAAGAACGCTGGTGATGACTGTAACCGGAAAACTTACTGTAAAACTCGGAAAATTCTTCCCGAAATGGGTCGATAATATGGTTTTTAACCACATGAATAAAGAAAAAGATTCACCGCTAAAGACAAAATAAAAATGGAAAGTTCAACAATTGAATTATTACCTCTTGAAGGTTGCAGCCTTTTCCGCTTTGGAGCAAGTGAAAAGGATGTTCTTACTGTTATTGGCGAAGCCGATGAAGTGGAATCATTTGAGGAAGAAGGCATCAGCTCAGCCATATGGTATTATGATGAGCATGGTCTGAGTTTGTTTTTTGATAAACTCGATGCAGGCGAGATGATTTTATCAGGTATTGAAATGGAAGGAACAAACCTCACCCTGGCCGGGAAAGAACTCTTTGGAAAAGGAGTGGATGCCATAAGAAAAATGGCAGCTGGTCTGAGTTTAGGAGAAGAAGACTCGGAAAAAGAGGAATGGGGAGAATTCCGCCTTTCTTACGAAGACAAAATGATCGACTTCTATTTTGATGAAGACGAAAAGCTGGTTAGCATCAGCTGGGGAATGGAGTAGCAGCAAGAGTGTGAGTGTGGATAGTGAGAGTGAATGAATCGTGAGTCTTGAATATCGAATCTTGAATCGTGAAGTATGAAACTTCTGGATTCTAGATTCACGATTCTCGACTCAAGATTTTTGATTCCTCGGATGAAAACTCTCCACCGTTTCCCGTAGAAATTCTTTGCTTAAATGGGTGTAAATCTCTGTTGTGGTTATCGATTTATGTCCGAGTAATTCCTGTACAGCCCGCAAATCGGCACCGCCTTCCACCAAATGAGTGGCAAAACTATGTCTAAAGGTATGCGGGCTTATGCTTTTTTTAATGCCGGCTAATTCGGCAAGCTTCTTCACCAGCGTAAAAACATAAACCCTCGATAATTGTTTTCCACGTTGATTCTGAAAGATAAAATCCTCATGATCTTTTACAATAGGGAAGTGTACTCTCGAATATTCAATATAGTGTTTCAGTGCCTTCATGGCCGACTTTCCAATCGGAACCAGCCGTTCCTTGTTTCCTTTACCAATTACTCTTATAAATGCTTCTTCCGGATGATAGCGGGATAATGTGAGATTCACCAGTTCTGAAACACGCAAGCCACATCCGTATAATACTTCAATTATGGCTTCATTCCGATGGCCATCAGGTTTGCTCATGTCAATTACAGCCAGCATGGCATTTATTTCCTCAAGCGATAATGTTTCAGGTAAATGCATGCCCAGTTTTGGTGTTTCAATAAGTTCGGTCGGGTTGCTGTCTGTTACTTCATCAAGGTAGCAGAAATTAAAAAATGATTTAATACCGGAAATGATTCTGGCCTGAGATCGGGCAGTAAATTCAATATCGCTTAGCCACTGAACAAAGGAATGAATATCATCTTTTTTAATTGTGTTTAAGCTCTTTCCCGAATTAAGTTCATGGTTCCATTTATTAAACAGTTCAATATCACGTAGATAAGCATTTATTGAATTCTCGGCCAGCGCTTTTTCAAGGCGGAGGTATGATATGTAACTTGTGATTATTGCGTTCACTTCATAGATTATTTCAGGATTCTTTTCATCGCAAGCATTTCATCTCTTAANAAAATCCAGTTCTTTGGCAGATTTTTCCATTTCTTTTTGAAGCTTTTTTACCTGCTTTTTGATATCATCCTGCGACATATAGGCCACCAGAGGATCGGCAGCTGCCTGAAGAAGTTCCTCTGTTGTATATTCTTTTTGTTGCGATCTTCTTGATCCTCCTCCAAATGCAGAATAATCTTTTCGAATAATGTTTTCAGGAGTAATATTGTATTTTTCATTGTAATCCAGTTGCTTGCGACGACGTCTCGCCGTTTCTTCCATCATCCTGCGCATGGATTCGGTTACCTTGTCCGCATAGAGAATAACTTTACTCTTGATATTTCTCGCAGCGCGACCTGCGGTTTGGATCAGACTGCGCTCATTTCTCAGAAATCCTTCTTTGTCGGCATCCAATATGGCAACCAGTGTAACCTCCGGCAGATCGAGGCCTTCTCTAAGCAGGTTCACTCCCACCAGAACCTGAATAATACCATCCCTCAGTTCCTGAAGAATTTCTATGCGTTCCATCGTGTCCACATCGGAGTGTATGTATTTTACTTTGATATTAAGCTCAACCAGATAATTGGTGAGTTCCTCGGCCATTCTTTTGGTGAGGGTTGTGATCAATATACGTTCATCAAGATCCTTTTTCAGACTGATTTCATTCAATAAATCATCCACCTGAGTAGAGGAAGGTCGCAATAATACTTCCGGCTCAGGAATTCCGGTCGGGCGGATAACCTGCTCGGTAAAGATTCCGTCGCATTTCATCAATTCATAATCCGCCGGTGTTGCCGACACGAAAATAACCTGATTAAGCATCATTTCAAACTCATCAAATTTCAGCGGACGATTGTCCATAGCTGATGGAAGCCGGAATCCATAATCCACAAGCACCTGTTTTCTCGATCGGTCACCGCCGTACATTCCTCTTACCTGAGGCACAGTAACATGGCTTTCATCAATAATCATTAAATAATCATCCGGGAAATAGTCCAGCAGGCAGAAAGGGCGGGATCCGGGTTTACGACCGTCAAAATAGCGGCTGTAATTCTCAATACCCGAACAATATCCCAGCTCCTTCAGCATTTCCATGTCATAATTAACTCGATCTTCCAGTCTTTTGGCTTCGCTTTCCTTACCAATTTGTTTAAAGAATTCAGTTTGCTTTCCAAGATCTACATAGATATGATTAAGTGCCTGTCCCAGCTTATCTTTGGTGGTCATGAAAATATTTGCAGGAAAAATTGCAGTCTCATCTACTTCCTCAATGCGTTTTCCATTGGCAGGATCAAAGGTTTCTATACTTTCAATTTCATTATCCCAGAATATAATTCGAATGGCATGGTCCGCATAGGCAGGATACACATCAAGTGTATCTCCTTTAAGCCTGAAACTACCACGCTTAAAACCAATATCATCTCTTGAGTATAGAGCTCCTACAAGGTTCTGAAGAATGACCTGGACAGAAATCTTTGATCTCTTTTCCAATCGCATAACGTTTGCTGTAAAGTCTTCGGGATTCCCAATTCCATAAATACATGAAACGGACGAAACCACTATTACATCACGTCTGCCACTAAGCAAAGCAGAAGTGGCTGACAACCGGAATTTCTCTATTTCGTCATTAATACTGAGATCTTTTTCAATATAGGTATCAGAGGAAGGCAAATATGCTTCCGGCTGATAATAATCGTAATATGAAACAAAATACTCTACTGAATTCTCCGGAAAAAACTGTTTGAATTCAGAATAGAGCTGCGCTGCAAGTGTTTTATTATGACTTAGCACAAGGGTTGGGCGGTTCACTTTGGCCAGTACATTGGCAACGGTAAAAGTTTTTCCTGATCCGGTTACACCCAAAAGCGTTTGGAACTTATCTCCTCTGGTCAGCCCTTCAGACAATTCTCTGATTGCCTCCGGTTGGTCTCCTGTAGGTGTAAATTCACTATTCAGTTTGAATTCCTTCATCTATTAGTCGTCTTTCTGACGCCTGAAATTACAATAAATCGGGAAATGATCACTGAATTCTTTATTACTGATGGTAAAATGTGATGCTTCAAACTCATCAGGATATAGAATGTAATCTATTCTGAATGAAGGATATGTTCCATTGTATGTTTTGCCAAATCCCCTTGGACCGGCATCCAGAAAGGCGTCGTTTAGTTTGCCGCGCATTTGCCTGTATGCATACGATGTAGGTGTATCGTTAAAATCACCGCAAATGAAATAGGGGTGAGGACAATCATTTATTTTTTCTGTAATAAACCGCACCTGTTTTGCGCGGGCTGTAAAAGCTCTTTTTAATTTCCTCAAAAGGTTTCCTGATTGTTGGGTGAAATCCTCCTGAGAGAGATTGGTTTGATTGGCAAACAGGGTCTGATCTTCCTGCGAGAATTTAATAGACTGCAGATGAGCATTATATATTCTGAATGTATCCTCGTCGAGAAGAATGTCGGTCCATACCACATAATTTCCGTTTGCCTTGTCAGTATTCAGTTTAATCACTCCGGAATTTATAATAGGATGCTTTGAAAAAATTGCAATGCCAAAATGATGTTCGTCTCTTTTAATCTGAAAATAATCAATATAATGATGCTCAAATCCACAAATTTTCTTCAGGTCATTATCTGTATTAAAATCCGGTCCATTGTTTTTGTAAAACTCCTGCAGACATAGAATATCAGGGTCAACCTCATTTATATAATTAATGATGGAGTCTTTAATTTTTCCGGGATTCTTCCAGGAATAAAGATCAAAAAGATGAACATTCCAGGTCATAATCTTAAGTTCAGATTCTTCTTCCGGGAATTTATCGGTGTGATTTCTGAATGAATAGGTGTGATTTAATAATCCGAATCCGGTAAGAATTGCAATGGCAGGTAAGAAAGCTTTTCTTACGTTTTTGATGGCCAATATCAGTGAAAAGAGTAATACAACAATTAGAAGAGCAGGGTAGGCCAGGCCCAGAAATGCAGGAACCCACATTTTATCAGGAGCAATAAGTGGCGAAATATTGGCAATCAGCAGCAGAAATACAAATACCAGACCTATCATCCACAGCAGACGCCAAACCAAGCCCTCGCTTTTCTTCTTTTTCTTACCCCATGCCATGGTACAAATCTAAATGAAAATTAACCTGTCATTGATATTAACGCAGGAATTTATTAAGATCGTATTGTTTAATCCTCACAAAGTTTATGCTGTTCATCAACAAATACGTTGCAATCATACATTTTTATGTATTTCAGAATGTTGCGATCTCTGAAAAGATGAAATTTACATCCGAAGAATTGAATATTCCCAGTGGTTCCGGCCTGAATGTGAAAGCACTTTTCAATAATTCCACTTTCTGTACTTAGTTTCACACCAATAACAACCCAGCCGGGATATATTGAAATCTTCGTAGCACATTTGTCCCAGGTGGCATCCTCAACACAATCAAATCTCTTCAAATTTTCGCAAATAGAATCAAGGTTTTCAGCATGGCTTATTTGCATTCCGCTTCCGGGACCGTTATAATACTCGATTCCTCTTTTATAATGTCTTACCTGAGACTTGATATAGCGTTCGAGTTTGCCAAAATTGCCTTTTTGAACTGATTTACAGAACCTACAGTCTTGATTATTGGACTGAGCAGAACTGACAAAAAAAGTCAATAGAAGGGTTGAAAGAATAAGTATTCTGATGCGCATAATTGATTAGATGACCAATTTAAATAATTTCATAATAAGTCCGGTCTTCTTTTTTTCGTTCTATCTAAAGCTTTTTCATGGCGCCATTCCTGAATTAGCTTATCATTTCCGCTTAGCAGAACTTCGGGTACTTTCCATCCCCTGAATTCGGAAGGTCTTGTATAAACCGGTGCCGACAGGAGATTATTCTGAAACGAATCACTTAATGCGGAGGTTTCATCATTTAAAACCCCAGGGATAAGTCTTATTATCGCATCTGAAAGTACAGCTGCTGCAAGTTCACCCCCACTTAGTACATAATCGCCTACAGAGATTTCTTTGGTGATGAAGTGCTCGCGAATGCGCTCATCAATACCTTTATAATGTCCGCAAAGCAGAATGAGATTGCCTGTCATGCTTAATTGATTGGCAATGCCTTGATTCAGAACTTCTCCATCAGGAGTGAGAAAAATTATTTCGTCGTATTTACGCTCTTTCTGAAGTTTTTCTATGGCGAGAATTATGGGTTCAGCCATCATAACCATGCCTGCACCACCGCCAAATTGGTAGTCATCTACTTTCTTATGCTTGTCCAGCGTATAATCACGGATATTATGCAGGTGTATTTCAGCTTTTTCTTTTTCTATTGCACGTTTAATAATAGAGTGTGAGAAAGGCCCGTCAAACATTTCAGGAAATATGGTAAGGATGTCGATGCGCATCTTTTTATTTGCAAAGGTACGAGATTTATGATTTTAGATTTATGAACTATGATTTATGAGCTATGATCTATGAGCTATGATCTATGAAGTAATTGATTAGCTGATTCGGTGATTAGCAAATGAGCTATAGTGATTTTAGCTAATCATAATTAAAATCACAATCCTGCGCTCTGCTTAATAAGAGGGCTTTTATATAATCTTCGATACTCGTCGCCGGCATAGTCTTTATATATAAAAAAGAGCTCATTGCCGTAAACCTGCAGGTTTTCAATATGCGGATAGCCTTTAAAAGTATATGTTTCGACCGGAAGGCCGGTATTGATATTTATTTCTATTAATGAATTGCGACCATTTCTTATTTCTCTGCCGTAAAACTTTTTATAAACTTCGTCGTAATAAATCTCGTCTTCCATTTTATTCTTATAGGCATATTGCATTTCCACGGTTCTGATCAGTTCTCCGTTGTGCCGGTAAAACTCAATTTCGTTAGTTATGAAATTGAAAGCCACAATGCTGTCTTCAAAAAAGTACATGGGTACTTGTATGGGTTTGTATACAATTTGTTCTGCAAAGCGCTGATCAAACTGGTTATTATCAAAAAAACCACCCCAGCTCATGCGATCCAATGCGTCTTCATCTACAAAGCTAAACCATTCGCGAGCCGAGTCACTTTCTTCGGTTTTAAGAAAATATCCAAGCCCCTGATTTCTGTAATAATGATAAGAAAATATGATACTGTCGCCAATAGATTCAGCCCAGTGGTTTTCTGCATCACGGTATAACTCTGCATCAAATGGCTGTGAGAAAAATACGGTGTCGCCGTAATTAAATATTTGCCAGGCATCTTCACCTGACGCATAGTATAAATTATTCAACGGATCTTTAAAAAGTCCTTCCGGTTTATTCAATTCTGCCGATGCTCCAATCATGCCGTCCATGTTCATAAAGATGAGCCTGGGCTGATTGCTTTTGCGCATTTTATTGGCAGTAAGTACAAGTTGCCCGTTCCAGATTTCATAATCTGTTATAAATAAGGGAGTATCCGGAATGAGGCAGACAACCGGTTTGTCATAAATGCTGATCCCAATCAGATTATAAGTTTTTGGGATCATCATTACCCTGAGATATTTTTCTTCCGGATCAGCAGTAACAGTATAGTTTTCGTAGTTCAGATGACTAATAACCAATACATCGCCGTCATATACTTCAGTGATGGTGAAATATCCTTCCGGGTCGGTTAAAAACCCTTTTGTAGTTCCCTGAATTCTGATGTGAGCACTGCTTATTCCTTTTCCATCTGTATTGACTACACGTCCATTTATTGACTGTGCATTCAAAAAGATTCCGCTTAAGAGCAGAAAGAGAAAAGGTAAAAGTTTACTCATGATCATGCAGTTTCAATAGTTTTCGGGCATCCTTTGAATAGAAATTGTTTTTGGTAACAATCATTCTGAAGATAACACATGCCTCGCTTGTTTTACCCATATTGAGTAATGAGTTTCCAAGAAGCCATTCGGCATCTGTTGCAAATGCTTTATAAGTGCTGTTTATTGCTTTTTCGAAATATGGGATAGCCAGTGAAAAACTTCCCTGCTGATAGTACATATAACCCGTATAGAAGATTACATTCTCATCATCGGGATATTTCTTTTCAAGAACTTTGAGTTGACGCTGAGCTTCAGGATAGTTTTGCTGTTTAATCATCAGTAGTGCAGATGCCAGGTACTGTTTGTACGACAATGTATCATATTGAATGACTGCGTCTTCCATGGCCATTTTTTCTTTTTCGGCATTGGAGGAATATCTGGGATTCAAACTTTGATTCATGCTAACAACCGGCATGTCAAGATCTGTGCGAAGCATATCATAATCGACAATTTTAAAATCATGTACATTGAGCCATGGTAGAGCAGCAACTGTTCTGTCGTTAGAAGGCGCAACCAGTCTTTCCATTTTTTTGACATCGATTTCATCCACAACTCCGGCATCATCTTTGTCGGCCCCACCTGATAAACTGTAATAATAATCGTTGCTTTTTAAGCCGGGAGTATTGTCATCATAGCCTCTGTTGTCTCTGGTTGTAGTAGTGTTAGTTGTTTCATTTGCAATAGCAATCTCCTCATCTTCAAGATGGTCTGGTTCTGTTATTTCTTGCTCAACATCTTCAGACTGGTCAGTTATATTTATAGTTTCTTCTTCGGTAATATTATCAGTTGCATCGTCATCTTGTGAGGTCTGTGTGTTTTCTATCTGGTCTTTGGTTTCGTTATTAGCCTGTTGCATGATCATCTGGTCATTCTGAGGGCGGATAACCAGTGTTGAAACAGTTATAATGGTGGCAGTGCTTACCGCAGCTATGGATCCTATCATCCATTTGGTTCCTGCGGGCAGCCACGACCAGTATTTTCCAAAGAGGAAGAGACTGAAGCGCGCTTTGGTTTTAAACCATTTGAAGCGTGCATTCGGAAACTGCTCCCATCCCTCCATGGCTTCCTCCAGGAAAGGATCTCTTTCCTTGTCGTTTTCCGGTATATAATTATTCTTGTTCATGTGTTTACATTTTAATCATGTTGCGCAGATTTCTTTTTCCGTTCTGAATGTGGCTTTTAATCTCTTTCCAGCTTAATCCCGTCTGGCTTTCGATTTCGTTATACGACATCTCTTTGAGGTAGAAGAGTTCGATACACATTCTTTGTTCTGCTTTTAATTCTCTTATGGCATCTGATAGTGATTGAAAATGAGTTTCTGTATATGTTTTTTCATCGTCTTCTTTCATTTCAAGGCTGGAAACTTCAATTTCTCTGATCACTTTAGATCCCTTCCTGAGCTTCATCAAACATTCATTTTTCGAAAAGGTATATAACCAGTTTTTGAATGTGCGAATCTCATAATCTCCCATTTTTTCGAGCAGCTTTTTAAAGATATGCATGGTCATGTCAGAAGCTTCATCTTCATCTTTCAGATATTTCAGACATAAACCCATAACCAGTCTCGCATATCTGTTGAACAATATCCCGACAAGAGAGGGGTCACCCGTTTGGGAGAAGCGGGTGACCACTTCCTCGTCATTCATATTTCGGTTTTTATTGTTCAGTATAAGCTGCATACAGTTTTAGTTTCCTCCGTTCATTAGTCGTTCGGATTCTTTTTGAGACATCCAGTCGAAATAGCTCATGGTTTCAATAACCACTACTCCTCCGGTGAAGTCACCGTATTTGGCAGGTACGCCACCGGTGTACACCATAATTGTTCCAATTGACATGGATGGACATTCTGCGAGTGATCCGTCAACGCGAACGCCATCGATATAATAGGCTGCATCGCCACTTCTGGATCCGCGAAAATAAATCTCGTCTCTTTCCTCGTCAACAAATACATCTGTGGTCATCACTTTAAGTATGCCATTAATGCTTCTTTTGTTTGGAAGTTTTTCCACGTCCTTCGATTTCATTTTTACAACATCGGGAGCACCTGGTTCCAATAATGGATCACCGGTAATGATTACATCTGTTATGTAAATCCCTTCCGCTATTGCCATCTCTTCTGCAAAGGTAATGGTTTCGTCATAAACTTTAATGCCAACTAATTCGGTTGTGCTCCAACCCATCATTTTAGCTGTTAGGGTATAAACCCCTGCAGGTACTGGCTTAATAGTGTAGTTGCCATCAACATCGGTGGTGGTACCAATTAATTGATCTCCGTATTCAACATAAACGTTTGCAAATGGCACAGGCTCTCCAGTTGCCTTGTTTACGAGCTTACCTTTTATGGTTCCACCCGCTTGTGCCAGTACAAATGTAGATAATAGTAATAGTGCGGCTAAACTTGTAATTGAAATGATAATTTTTTTCATAGCTTTTCTGTTTTTCTGAGGTTTTTCTTCGCATTAGATGCAAGTGATATATATTTTTCACAATGTATACGCATTAATTTATCACTTTTTTTATGAAAGTACAGTTTCAGTAAGTTAACGGTTGTTTTTCTATAGTTTTCGGCATATTTTTAAAAATTATCTTTAGAACTTCGGTGATTAATAAATAATCATTATATTTGCTTAAAAAATAATCATGATATATATTGCTTCTAATCTCAAATTTCTTAGAAAGCGTAAAGGCTATACACAGGATGAAGTGGCCGGAGCATTGGATCTGAAAATATCTACATATAGCGGATACGAAAATGAAGTGGCTCAGCCTTCGCTTGAAGATGTGATTAAAATAGCTGCGTTTTTTCATGTTTCCGTTGATCTTTTGCTGCAAAGCGACGTCAGTTCAATTGGTGAAATGCAGTTGCTCGAAATTGAAAGGGGCTCTGATCCATATATTCGCGGAAGTCAGATAAGAGTATTGAGTACAACGGTAGATTCCGGCAATAATGAGAACATTGAGCTGGTAAATGAAAAAGCAAAGGCCGGATATAAAACAGGTTTTGCTGATCCGGATTATATAAGAGTGTTACCTACATTTTCTCTGCCTTTTCTTTCAAAAAGTAAGAAATACAGAACTTTTCAAATCAGTGGCGATTCCATGTTGCCTATTCCTGATAAAGCATATGTAACCGGCGAGTTTGTACAGAACTGGAATATGATTCGTGATCGGCAGGCTTATATATTACTCACGGTTAATGATGGTATTGTTTTTAAAGTTTTAGAGAATAAAATCAAATCTGACGGGAAACTGTATTTGTATTCGCTTAACCCTTTATATAAACCATATGAAATGTCGGTTAATGAGATAAAAGAAATCTGGCGTTTTGTTCATTATATCAGTAGTGATTTGCCTGAGCCTGAACTACCAAGGAATGAACTTGTTAACACGGTGGCAGAGTTAAAAAACGATGTGGAGCAGATTAAACTGAGTATGAAAAAGAGAGATTGAAGTTATGACAGAGATTTTTGATATTTCATTACCTCCATTTGAACGCGGTTTTCATTTAATAACAACTCATATTGAATCCCATTTGGATAATTTGCCTGAGAACGGACTGGTGAACATCTTTATTCAGCACACATCTGCAGCATTAACCATAAATGAAAATTATGACCCTTCTGTGCGAGTGGATATGAACAACATAAGTGATAAACTCGTGCCTGAAGATGAATCATTTTATACTCATACCATGGAAGGAAGTGACGATATGCCGGCACATTTTAAATCAAGTTTAATGGGATCCTCAGTCACCATTCCGATACGAAACAGCAGGCTGGCACTTGGAACCTGGCAGGGCATCTATTTGTGCGAATTCAGGAATAGAGCGGGAGGAAGGAGATTGCTGATATCAGTGATCTCTTAATTACATCTTGAAATACATTTTCTGCACTTCCACTTCCGGGTGTCTTAGTAGATCTGCTTCAAATAATGCAATCTCACGCTCTTCACCATACATTTCTAGTAGTACAATGCCAAATGGTTTGGACTCGTCATCTCCTGCATTATGCAGGCCTAGACGGGTTTTAATCAGGCCTCCATATTTTAGCAATGTGTTTTGTATCTCAATAATATGAGGTGACTGTGCCGGAACTTTTACGCCCAATATAATTTTTTTCATGTCGATTTTCTTAATAATTAAACTCGATATCTTTTACTTCAATACCACCGATCTCATTTAGATCTTTTTCAAGGTTTGGCCACAAACTTTCATCACCACTAAGCGTAAGTACTATCATTCCAACCCTTGAATTTTTCGAGTCGCTAAGTTCATGAGTGCCTAATCTCATACTAATGATATTTCCATATCCCGATAGTACGGTTTGTGTTTTTCCGGCTTCTTTAATTCTGTCTTTGATCAGAATGCCCAGTATTTTATGTCTAGTCATGGTCGTTGTTTTTTAATAATACAAATCTCTTTCGCCTTGTTTAACTTTTTCAATTCTTTCACGAAGATCTTTCGTGTCGTAACCGCCATCTTCAAGACCTTTAAGTTCATTTTCAATATTTTGCCAACCTTTATCTTTTGTATCATCCTGAGCGTAATCCATCAGGTATTCAGCAAGAGTAAGAATGGCATTGGGTGTGCAGAATCGTTTGATAAACCCGGGTACAGAAAATTCCATGAAATGTTCTCCTGTACGGCCTTTACGATAACATGCAGTGCAAAATGATGGAAGAAAATTTTTCTGAAGAAGCTCATCTATAACTTCATTCAATGAACGACTATCGGCAATATGAAACTGTTCCTTATTCAGATCTTGTTCTTCATTAAGTGAATCACTGTAGGATCCCAGCTCAAGTTTAGTACCTCCATCAATCTGGCTGACACCAAACGAAATCACTTCATCGCGAACAGCAGGAGTTTCTCGGGCAGTGAGAATCAAGCCGGTGTAGGGGACAGCCAAACGTAGAATAGCAATGAGGCGGGTGAATTCTTCATCGCTAACTTCGTATTTAGGATCCAGATTAAGGCCGGCAGCATCTTTAATGCGTGGAAAAGAAATAGTATGGGGGCCTACATTGTATATAGCCTCAAAGTGATTGGTGTGACGAACAAGTGCCATGACTTCAAAACGCCAGTCGTAGAGACCAAATAGAGCACCAATTCCCACATCGTCTATTCCGGCTTCCTGTGCTCTGTCAAGAGAAGTAACCCTCCAATTGTAATCAGCTTTTTTTCCGCCAAGATGGTATTTCTTATATGTGTCCTCATGGTATGTTTCCTGAAACACCTGATAAGTACCTATTCCTGCATCCTTTATTGTTCTGAACCCGTCAATATCAAAAGGTGCTGCATTGATGTTAACCCTTCTGATTTCGCCCGGTCCTTTTTTTACCTTATATGTAAGTTTTACAGTGTGTGCAATATATTCAGCTGAATAATCGCGGTGTTCTCCGTATACCAGAATAAGTCTCTTATGACCATTGTCTTCAAGAGCTTCTACTTCACGGATGATTTCCTGATCATCAAGTGTTTTGCGAATGGCGTCTGTATTGGTTGAACGAAAACCACAATATGAACAGTTATTACTGCATTTATTGCCTATATATAAAGGTGCAAAAAGTACGATTCGGTTTCCATATACTTTTTCTTTAAGCTGCCTGGCACCTTCCTTTATTTCTTCAATAAGTTCAGGAGTGTCTGCATTGATTAATGCTGCTGTTTCTTTAAGAGTCAGGCGCTCTTTATTGAGTGATTTTGCAATAATACTGCGTACATACTCCGGATCAGCTTTGGTGTTTTTAATGTAATCCCAAATCTCATCAGGGTCTATAAACGGTTGCATCCGTTTATCTTCAATCTTACATTTTTCAGGATAGAATTTCATGTCTTTTAATTTTACTCAATGTCACTTAATTGCAAGGTTCTTACTTTAACTCCGTTCAGCCTTCCTATTTTTCCTGTTAGCGAATTGATGATGTTTGCCTCGCTTTTAATGAAAAGGGAAATGAGTTGAATATTGTCCTCGTTTATATTTAATCCCTGACGTGAAAGGATAATATCACCATGCTCGCCCAGCAAAGTGTTAATACGAGGGACCATTTTACGGTCCTTGATTGCGATAATTATTACTCCAAGTTTCTTTTCCATAAGGATAACAGCTTATAGATCAGATAATTCAGGGCACTTTGGCTCGATTAATCTTACCTTAGTGTTGTTAATTCAATAACAAAGATAAATAATATTTTTGGATAATTAGGTATTCTAATACTTTTTTAAGTAAAAAAATTACTTTATAGCAATGATTCAATTTTATTAATCAAATTATCAGGTGTATATGTTCTCCAGTCGAGGTCCAAAATATTTTCATTAAAAATAAGATACCGATCAATTTTTCCTTTCTCAAATTCTTTTATTACATGTGGTAAAAACCCGAGCCCAACAATATATCCTCTATCAATATCTTCAACCCATTCTTCATAATATGCATCATCAGAATAGTGAAAATTGAGCACATTTTCTCCAATGAGGATATAATTTGCAATACCTTTACTCATCAATAATTCAAGTACATTTCTTTTTAGGAACATAATATCATTATACAAACAGTCGTTCCATTCCCCAATAAACTCAATAATGGCTGTGGCCTTTTCATAGTCAATAAAAAGAATTTTTAGATATAAAGTGTTTGAGCCAAATTCATCCCACTGAGGATGTATATAATAGTTGTATACGGTGTGGCTGAAATAAATATCGCTGTATTCGCGACCATAAAATGGCGAGTCAGTGTCATTTTCGCTTGTATATAAATGACGCCAGTTGTAGAAGGGTTCAATTTCGTGCATAAGAATTATCCGTGATCGAAAATCATTTTCAACCTGTCAAAATCAAGAATCTCGATTTCTTTGCCATTGATACGGATTATATTTTCTTTTCTGAATTCACT
>PKSX01000050.1 GCA_002869435.1 Marinilabiliales bacterium
AGGATCGGAAGTTCCGGAGTACATGAAAATCCAGATTATGACCATCACAGGTCGGATCGTTCGGGAAATTGATAAATCGGAGCTTGGCCCAATACATATTGGCAGAAATATTACGGAATATGCCTGGGATGGAAGAGATGAGTTTGGCGATCAGCTTGCCAACGGAGTTTATCTGTATCGTGTGATTGTGAAACTGAACGGTGCTGCAATGGATAAGATTGAAACACCTGCCGGGCAGTATTTTACTAAGGAATTCGGGAAAATGGTTTTGATGCGTTGATAGTCTGATCTGGATTCATAGCTCTTTATGGTTTTACTATACGTTGAACGTAAAACGTATAATGCAGAACGTAAAATATGTACTCAACTTTTGTATTCCTGATTCAAAATTCAAAAACTCCTATCCTTAAAGTTCTGTCTTCTCACTTCTAAGTTTTTATGTCATTCCCGGATAAAATCCTGCAGCTTGCCGACTTAATACAATAATAATGTAACCTTTTCGCTAATTTTCTGTCTTTATGTCAGAAATTTGTGCCATATTTGAAATGGCATGAAATTCGACAAAGTGCAAACATTATAATTTACGAATGCAAAAACTAGTATTACTATTCATATTACTCGCTTTTTCGCAACTTGCTTTGGGTCAGAAATACACCATTAGCGGATACGTAAAAGACAGTGAAAGCGGTGAGTCTCTTATCGGGGCAACGGTCTACGATAAGGCAACCTTTCAGGGAACAACAACCAATACCTATGGGTTTTATTCTCTTACCCTGAATGCAGGGGTTTATGATATTGCTTTTTCGTATGTAGGATATCAGGATTCAATTCAAAGGATAAACCTGAATCAAAACATCAGTCTGAACGTGAGTTTGTCATCAACTGCCATTACAACTAAGGAGGTTGTAATTACAGGAGACCGACCTGATGAAAATATCCAAAGTACTGATATGGGCAATTTTAAAATGCCCGTGGAAAAGATAAAAACCATACCGGTATTGTTCGGTGAAGTGGATGTTTTGAAGACCATACAGCTAACACCAGGTGTACAGACCGGAGGTGAAGGAAACTCAGCTTTTTATGTCCGAGGTGGCGGACCAGATCAAAATCTGATCTTGCTTGATGAAGCAGTGGTATATAATGCCAGTCACCTTTTTGGTTTCTTTAGTGTGTTTAATGCCGATGCCTTGCAAAATGTTGAATTGACCAAAGCAGGTATGCCTGCCAATTATGGCGGACGATTGGCATCTGTGCTTGACATAAGCATGAAGGACGGTAATATGAAGAAATACCATGCTGAGGGTGGCCTTGGGCTTATTTCTTCTAGGCTGACGGTGCAGGGACCACTCAAAAAAGATACAGCTTCCTTTATTGTATCAGCACGACGCACTTATGCTGATGTTGTAATGAAACCTTTTATCAGGAAAACCAGCCCGATGAAAAACTCGGGATATTATTTCTATGACTTAAATGCAAAAGTAAATTATCGGATTTCAGACAAGGACAGGATATTTGCAAGTGGATATTTTGGCAGGGATATTTTCGATCTTTCCGTTGCTGAGGACGAGTTTTCGAATTCAATTGGCTGGGGCAATGCTACTGTTACCACACGCTGGAATCATCTTTTCGGGCCAAAACTATTTGCAAATACATCATTGATTTACAGTGACTATAAATTTGAAATGGCAGCGGAACAGGACTTGTATGAGATGAAGCTGCGCTCAGGAATTAATGATTACAATGCCAAAATCGATTTAACATATTTGCCCTCCCCAAAGCAAAATATTAAGTTTGGATTGAATTATGTTCATCATATTTTTACGCCGAATAATATTAGTGCCAGATCTGGTGACACTGATCTTGAGCTTGGTGATGAGGTGAAGCTATATTCGCACGAGGCTGCAGTATATATTAATGATGAATTTGAGCTGGGTAAGCGGTTTAAATTTAGTTTAGGTCTTAGGGGAAGTTATTTTGCACATACCGGGCCTTTTGATCGCTTTGTTATTGATTCGGTTACGGGCTTGATTAATGAAACAATTCAATATGGTAGCGGAGATATTATTCGTGATTATTGGCATGTTGAACCCCGTTTTAGCACACGATTTAAGATCAATGATCAAAGCAGTCTAAAAGCTTCATTTACTCAAAATTATCAATACATTCACCTGGCTTCACCAACCACCATTACTTTGCCAACTGATGTTTGGTTCCCGAGTACGGAGTTGGTTGAGCCGCAGTTTGGTACACAGTATTCCATAGGTTATTATCGAAACTTTGATGATAATACATGGGAAACCAGTGTTGAGCTGTATTATAAGGATATGAAAAACCAGATCGAGTACAAAGAGGGTGCTTTACTCGAGGATAATGTAAACAATAATGTAGATAATAATTTTACATTTGGTGATGGTTGGTCGTATGGAGCAGAGCTATTTATCAAAAAGCAAGTTGGCCTGACTACAGGTTGGCTGGGATATACATGGTCGAAGACCGAACGCCAATTTGATGAGATCAATACAGGTAGTATTTACCCCGCAAAATATGATCGACGCCATGATATTTCACTGGTATTATCTCATCAGATTACCGAAGATGTTGTTCTCTCCCTTGTATGGGTATACTCTACCGGAAATACAGCAACACTACCGGTTTCGAGATACATAATTGGTGGAAGTATTATAAATGAATATGGTCCAAGAAATGGGTATCGCATGCCGGCTTATCATAGAGGTGATTTCAGTATTACCTGGTATCCAAAAAGCAAGAAGAAGACAAGAAAGATTAAGGAAAGCTGGAATTTGTCGGTGTACAATTTCTATAATAGAAAAAATCCTTATTTCATCTATTTTGATGTGGATGGTAATGTGCTTGAAGGCAATGTTGTTATCAATGCCAAACAAGTTTCTCTTTTCCCGATATTACCATCAATTACATGGAACTTTGAATTTTAAGACATGAAAAACATATTTGTTCTTATCATATTATCTGTTTTGTTTTTCTCTGCCTGTGAGCAGGAGATAACAATAGACCTTCCGCAGCCGGAGGCAACTATGGTTGTTGAGGGTTGGATTGAAAACGACGAATACCCTGTAGTTGTACTTACGAGAAATAGTAGTTATTTTGACCCCATCGACAGTACGTACCTTGTCGATTCACTATTTATTACTGATGCAATAGTTGTGGTCTCCAATGGAATACTTGAAGATACATTGCAATTAGTGGTTGATTTTAATAATTTGATGACCAACACCTGGCCATATGTGTATTATAAGGGTTCAAAATTCACAGGTATAGTAAATGGTAGTTATTCTTTGAGGATTGAAGCGGAAGGTAAGGTCATTACGGGTTTTACAACTATTCCGCAGCCTCATGGTTTTGATACCTTATGGTGGGAGCCAGATGAGCCCGAGTACGATACTTTAGGATATATCTGGGCTACGTTTTCTGATCCGCCTGCGGAGAAAAATTACTACCGTATTTTTACAAGGCGACTGGGTAGAGATGGCGGTGATATTCCTCTATTCGGCTCGGTTTACGATGATGTTTATTTTGCCGGGGAGAGTATTACTTTTTCTTTTTTCCGGGGAATAAGTAGTATTGAGGACGATAGTGCGTATGCAGATGAGGAATTCGGCTACTGGAAGAAGGGAGATACAGTAATTGTTAGGGTGTCTACGATGGATGTGGCGCATTATGATTTCTGGACATCTGCCGAGCAGGAAATGTTTTCAGGAGGTAATCCTTTTGCAAATCCAACCACGATCAGGCACAATGTGCAGGGTGCAGTTGGAGTTTTCGGAGGGTATGGCTCCGTATATGACACTTTGATCATTCAATAAAACCAAATACCATGAGTACAGAAAGAGAACATCGCGAATGTGTGATTATCGGGTCGGGACCCGCAGGTTATACCGCAGCTATTTATGCGGCCAGGGCAGAACTTAAGCCCTTAGTTTATGAAGGAATGCAGCCCGGCGGGCAGCTTACCATAACTACAGAAGTAGATAATTTTCCGGGTTATCCGGAAGGTGTTACCGGACCTGTAATGATGGAAGATCTGAAAAAGCAGGCAGAACGATTTGGAACCGAAATGCGTTTTGGAAATATTGCTGAAGCCGATTTTTCAAAAAGGCCATTTTTGCTGAAGGATGACGACGGGAAGGAGATTCTGGCAGAAACAGTTATTATTGCCACAGGAGCATCAGCCAAATGGCTTGGTATACCGTCAGAACAGGAGTATAACGGCTTTGGAGTAAGTGCCTGTGCAACCTGCGACGGATATTTCTATCGTGAAAAAGTTGTTGCTGTTGTGGGTGGGGGAGATACCGCCGCCGAAGAAGCTACATATTTATCAAAACTGACCAAAAAAGTTTATCTGATTCATCGTCGTGACGAACTCAGAGCTTCGAAAGCCATGCAGCAAAAGGTTTTCGATACCGAGAACATCGAAATGGTCTGGGATAGCAATATAAAAGAGATTACGGGTGAGCAAAAAGGATTTGCTAAAGCTGTAACAGGAATTACTGTTGAGAATGTGAAAACCGGTGAAGAACGAAATATAGAGGTCGATGGTGTGTTTATTGCTATCGGGCATAAACCCAATTCCGATATTTTCAAAGGTCAGATAGAAATGTTTGAAAACGGATATATTAAAACCATACCGGGTACAAGCAAAACAAATATTGAAGGTGTATTTGCCTGTGGCGATATTCAGGATCAAACCTATCGTCAGGCTATTACAGCTGCCGGATCCGGTTGTATGGCTGCTATTGATGCTGAGCGTTTTATTAGCATGAACGAATAATATTGATTCATAATAAGACTCAAAGGAGACCTTTTTGTGTCTCCTTTTTTTATTCCTCGTATCTTTGTAGTAAGAAAACCATAAATCTGCTGTCATGCTGAGCCTGTCGAAGTAAGACAGCAGACTTAATGTGTAGATTAATATGAGAAAACTGCTCAGAACAAACCTATACTTCATTATTCCTCAACTGATATTTCTTGTTGCAGGACTTGTAATGCTTTATTTTATGGGTTCTGAAGCAACACATATTTATTTCAATGAGATAAACTCTCCTTTTCTTGATCAGTTTTTCAAATACCTTACGCATTTGGGAGATGGGCTGGTATTTGTTCCAATGTTATTGTTCTTTCTGATGATAAGTTATAGAAAGACAATCGCATTTGCACTTGGCATAATAATCAGTAATATTTTTGTTCAGTCCGGAAAGCACTTGTTTTTCCCAGAAGCATTACGTCCTTCAAAATACTTTGAGGAAGTATCTTCCTATGAACTTCATCTGGTTGAAGGTGTAGATTTGCACAGCTATCATAGTTTTCCCTCCGGACATACAGCAACAGCGTTTCTCGTTTTAGCTATGCTTGCTATGCTTAGCCGGAATAACTGGGTTAAAGTACTTTGTTTTGCTCTTGCTGTCTTTGTGTCTTTTTCTCGCGTGTATCTTTCTCAGCACTTTCTTGAGGATATTATTGTAGGATCCGTTATTGGCACGTTAAGTATGTTTTTTGCATGGCTATGGATGGAGAAATCAAACAAGCAATGGCTGGATTCAGGTATTGCCAGAAAAAATGTCTAATATTTCTAAATCTCCTGAAAAGTTAAAGGGCCACCTCCGAAACGGAAGCGACCCTTGCCTGTTTTATGATGATTATTTTACTATTCTGAACGTGTAATGATAAACGGTTCTTTATGAGACCCGCCAAGTGTGAGGTAGTACATACCTTCCGCAAATTCAGATGTATTGAGCTCCATATGATGCTGTTCAATAATTCCTGACGCAACAACCTCGCCATTGATATTGTAAATCCTATAGAAATTATAAAGTAATGATGCATCAGCGTCAATATTGATAATATCAGTTGCGGGATTCGGATAAATGTCGAGCATATTATCGAGGTTAATCTGAAGATTAACACTAACAACCTTACTGTAAGATGAAGCACCATCGAAATCAGTTTGTTTGATTCGGTAGAATACCATTTCATCTGTTCCCGGATCTTCGTCAATGAAAGAATACCGTATAACAGAATTGCTGTTTCCTGCACCTTCAACTGTTCCAATAGACTCAAAAATTTCACCATCCAGCGAACGTTCAATGGTGAAATAATCATTATTCACCTCTGAGGCCGTTCTCCAGTTTACAAGAACTTTATTTTCGTCTTGAGCAGAAGCAGAAATGTCAAGGAATCCTACAGGTAAAATTCCACAATCAAATGCAGCACCGTTGGTTAGTGTCCAGTCAAGTGAATAGGCGTTCGGATTAAGTTTATTCCATTCATTAATCATAATGAAATATGCCTCACCTGCAACTACATCAAGTTCTGCAACAAACTGGTCTCCGGTAACGTCTTCTGACAGGTCTCCGGCTGCTGTACTAAGTCCGGTTTTTCCGGGACTTGCGTAAGCAGCAAATGAACACCTTACCGGTGGGCCAAGTGTATTACAGTCAGCACTTTTGTAGATAGCGAAGTCCATGTCAGAGTTTCCAAGAGGCTGAATTTCAAGCTCCACGGTTCCACTGCTGGATATTTCAAAACGATACCATTCGGTAAAGTTTTCAGAAGTTACACATCCGCCACAGCCCTCAGATGATAAACCGGGGCCCCAAACCTGTGAGTTAACACTTATGTCGTCGCAGAGTGGTATAGCATTGGAGCAATCATAATTATAGGTTCCGTCAGGTCCGCCGGCAAATGGAACACAAGAGAGTGAAATATCCCATCCTTCCCAGTATCCACTGTTTGCAGCACTTGTAGAAAATCTGAAAGTTAAACAACCACTGGGGTGAGTGGATGTAAAAGTTGTATTCCAGATACCACCTGTTGTAAGAATCTGAGGCGCTGTAAGACTACCACAACCACTCCATAATGTAGTGCTGTTCTGAGTAGGGCCATTTTGTACATATAAATAATCAGTGCAGCCAAGTGGAGCTGTGTTGTATTCCAACTCAAGAACATTTATGGTTGCCTGCACCGCATTGAGAGGATTGTCAGGACAGAAAGTACGGTATATCTGGGTGATATTATTCATGTATGTAGCACCCGGGCCTCCGTTATCATAATATGTTCCTGTACAGGTAGATACCATGCACATACCAAGATAAGTGTTCTGAATACCTGTGGTTGGATGATAATATGGGCCACCCACTGCTTCAGGGCATGCACCGCAGTCAAAAGGACAGGTATTACATGTTTCTCCAGGTCCACAATAATAGTCGCCGCATACGTCAGTATAGCTTTCGGTTAAGCACAAGTCGAAAGTACCCTGACCTGAGCTGGAAACACCCAGCCAGTAGTGACCTTCGGTGAGGTCCGTCCATTGCATTACGTCTGTAGGGGCTCCGCATAAATCACCTGCTGAATAACCAACAAATGGTTCACATGTATATCCATACATCATCACATATTCAACATCAGGTAATGTTGAATTAGCCATGGTTACATCAAGTGTATTCATGCCTGCGGTTAGATCTAAATCATACCATACAGTATTTCCTGAAGTAAAACAGCCCACAGTTAGGTCTGGGGTTGAGCCTATATTGCTTTCTCCTACCAAACAGGTACCATCGAGCGCTGATATAGTCGTAGAACCAATAGGGTAATCGTTGTTTATAGCACAGCTTAAGGCACCTTCAAAGCCAGATCCTACACCGGGGGCTCCTCCTGCATCCAATAAAATAGTAAGGCACTCGCAGCTGGCTGTAATAATAACCGGGCCCGCTACAGTCTGATCACTATAAGTTACAATGGGGGTGAAACCATCAGAATCATATATGACTAGATCATCTCCGGGGCCAATATTTATATTGGTCAGAGTTAGTTGCATTTGGCCATTTCCACCCGAACAAAATGTCATTGTATGATAATCACTGTTAGTATAATTTCCACCTATACCACCTCCGTCATAAACATTACCGGTACAACCAGTTACAGTACCACCGGTACTGATATTATATGTTTGTGCCTGAAGTGAAATTCCAATTGCCAAAATCACGATAATGAGTAAGAGCTTTTTCATTCTTCTCTCCTTTCAGCTTTTGGCGCACATGTCCCAACCACTTTCATCATTGGAGTACTTCCGGTAAGGTCAGCCTTGACTGATTTTTTACCTGTGGATTCTTCCGTAGCAGACTGTGAATCAGTGCGATACTTTTGATTCGTGTCAAAATCATCATTTGACTGAACCTTGATTTCTTTAACAACCGGTGTGTTGGATGCCGTGTTTCTGTTATTACTTTGAGCATGTGCAGAAAACGCCCCCAAAAACATCATTCCGAAAATAAATACAATAAACCTCATAATCATCAAAAACAGTAATTTGAATTTGCAAATTTACATTATATAAGTATCAAAATACAAGTGCAATCACAGATAAATACTATGTGAATATGTTCAATTATACGAGGTGGTAACAAATGTGTTTTAAACATCTATATAATTCGATAAATGAATTAATAATTCAAACAAGAAGTTAAAGTTAATATAGTGTTAAATTAATTTATGCGAATTTCTTCGATTTTATATATTTTGCCATAGATTAGAGGTATCGTAATCCGGTTTGGGAAAGAAAAAAGTCGTAACAAAATGTTACGACTTTCTACTGTTATTTGATGATGATAGTTTTTATATCTACGATTTCTCAAAAAAGACTTGTGATATTTTGTAATAGAAATACCGATTCTTACTGAACCACAAGTCTTTGATGGTATTTGCCGTTAATGATTATGATGTATACCCCTTTTGGCAAATCGTAAGTATCCCAAACTCTTCCATGAATGTCAGTTATAGATATTATATCATTGTCAGAAATACCCTGAATTTCCCATGGTTCACCCTCATTAACCGGATTGGGTACAATTTTTATATTTCTGTTCAGGCCACAGGATCCGGTTATCATTTCTGAGTAGGCAAAAGCACCGTCAAAATCAATTTGCTTTAGTTTATAATAAACAACACCTTCATAAAACTCATGATAGGAAATCTCATATCGGTTAAGGCTATTTGAATTACCTGCTCCGTCAATAGTGTCTACTGCATTGTAGGTAATGCCATCGTATGATTTCAGCAATACAAAATAATCGTTATTGGTTTCTGAATAGGTCGACCAGGTAATTCTGGGTTCACCATTAATACATTCTGTTTCGAAACTAGCGAGTTCAATAGGCAGAATGGAACAATCCATGGCAGCACCCTCGTAGTATTCAAATACAAGGTCGAAACCTGATCCGCCCGGACTCCAGTTATTGATCATAAGGAAATAACTCTCCCCGGCAGTAACATTGATCCAGTTTACCCAGCTGTCGCCCTGAACATCTTCACTTACATCAGTAGCTACATTGTTCATGCCTGTATTGGTGGGCCAGTTTGAAGCAGAGCAGTCAACACAATCAACGCCACCACAATCTACACCGGTTTCATCCAAGTCTTTAACTCTGTTTGAGCAATGTGTGAAATCATTTATAAACAGGGCATAGTCTTCTACTTCACCACCTGTAATTGAGGTACAAACACTTGCCTGAGGAACAACTGAATTATTCATCATTACACGCATTGCTGTGTATCCTGGTCTGGCTGTAGCCGGGACCGGAATATTCAATATTGCTGTAGAACCATTTGTATATGAATCAGTAGTTGCATAGTATTCACCTGCATCGAGGAAATCCATGTCTTTATTCCAGTCAATCCATACCATAACTGCAGCGGATCTTGCAGCAGGACTTCCTCCTGTAGGGCAAACAACTGTTGCCTGCACAGTAAGAGTGGCACCTGTATTAACTTCTGTTTCTAATGAGCCCGTATAGTTAGAATAGAAACTGGTCGGATATGTTGTGGTGTTATTAATCCCCGGTGAACCATTTGCTGTAACATTGCTCATATAATATGCTGCATTATCCGACGCAACCCTGCAATAAGTGGGAGCCATGGCATATGAGCATCTTACAGGGTCTCCCAGCGTGGTGCAATCAACGGCTTCATATAATGCAAAATCGTAATCTTCGAAAAAGTTCTCTGCTTTCAGATCAAGCGCAATTCTTCCTGATTGTGTAATTTCAAAATAGTACCATGATGAGTAATTTTCCGAGAGATTGCAGCCGCCACACGTGGAAGTAAGTCCGGGACCCGGGCTTGCTCCGTCAAGGTTAGTGGCTTCGCATATGGGTATGGCTGTATTACAGTCATTATTTGTGGGGGAAGTACCGCAATCAGTGCAACTGAATTCTGCAACCCAGCCGGCACCAACATAAAGTGCATCGCTATAAAATGCAAATGTTAAGCATCCACTTTCGTCTGTACTGATGAAGGTGGAGTCTGATGGCCATGATCCTGCAAGATCATATATTCCGCCCAGATCTTCATCATCCAACCCAGCCCACATTATTGAACTTCCTTGTGTTGGTCCATCTCTAACAATCAAATAATCATAATATTGGGCACCACTTGGGAATACTTGTGTAAAATCGATATCCAGCATGGTAAATTTTGCTGTCATGCATTTGCCTGGTAAGTCTGGGCAGAATGTCCTGTAAATTCCATTTATATTACTTGAATACGGATTTGCATTTCCGTCATCCACGTAGGTGCCGCTACAGGTGTTTACCATACATGCACCATTATATGTTCCCTGTATGCCATCTGTCGGGTGCACGTAATTTCCACCTACTTCCGGGCAATTTAAATAAAACTCAATATTCTGAAAATTTGGAGATGCATCATCATTGTCAACAATGAAATAATATGTTACTCCTGCGTCTAAGTTAATAGGGCCAAGAGTCGCAAATCCTTGATCTGTTCTTCCAATACATGTCCAACCTGTAGTTGCGCAAGATGTATTGTAAGCGAAATTCAAATAATCAAGGTCCGGGTTTGAAACGAGGGTGAGAAGTTGCGGGCCACTTACAGTGGGCGTATAAGCAAAAATGGCTTCGGCTCCAGGAGATCCTGTTCCACAGTACTGAATATTCCAGTCTCCATTGCCACTTAATAAGACTGATTGAGTTGCTCCACATGATATTGTTGGAACTGAAGCGCACGGGCCGCTGCCTCCCGGTTCATACACGCAAAGGTCGAAAGTGCCGTTATTGTTATTTCCATATTCCCATACTCGAATATAAACTGTAGAGCCCGGAGTTAGCGACGAATTGTCAATTTTTGGCATGTATAATCCATTGTCACTGTCGTCATCATCACACTCTATAAGGGTTAATGAAGCACAGGTTCCTGAATAAATGGCCATTCCTGCATCGGTCACTGTTCCAGCACCTGTTTGGGTGTCAAAGATAAGGTGGCCTGATGCCGGGACAGTTACTGAGAACCATACATCCCCGCCCAGATAGTTTCCACAGCCCGGATCAGCTACACCGGAGTTGGTGGCATTAAGATTGGTGTATTGTGTAAATGTACATGAACCAACACCGACAGCGATTGGAGTGGCTGAAGCACAATTGTCATTTGCCGGCTGAGCAAATAAAACTATGGTACTTGTCAAAACAATTAATGTGAATAAAAGTTTTTTCATAGTTATTCCTCCTCTTTTATTGCATTAATTATTATCTTTTCCTCCATTCTGGTTTTCTGCACATTTCTCAATGTGTCGATTTTTAGAATGAATTTAGTCTCCTTTGTCTCGAAGGTGCTAGTTGTATCTGGTATTTCACTTTGTTTCGTGGTTTTTACAACTTCATTTTGACCTTGAGATGCATATGAAATGCAAATAGCTAGAAGACAAGCTGTCGCAATTTTTAATAAATTTTCCCTCATAATCATCAAAAAAAAACAGGTGTTACTACTCACTAAGATACATTAATATAATGCGAAGTTCAATTGGGAAATTTAAAATAATCCTTTATTTAGTATTATTGATATATAAATATTTATATATAGCATATAATATGGTGAATAAAATAGACAAAATAATCAATTTATAAGCCAAAAATAATATGTTAAATATATGTTATTTTGTTAAACGTCAATTATTTCTGCTATTTAGGCTAATGAAAACCAGTAATCTGTCGAAGATTTCTCCCGGCTCTCTGTAGTACACATAAATGGAATAGTCATTATCAGCTTCATAATGTCTGCCTTCAATAAATGCATCATCGGCAACAGAGCTGTTATTGGGTAAAAATGCGTACAGATAATTATAGTATCCTTGTTTCAGGAGTAATGAATCGGCATAACCTTTTCTTTCAAAATCATAATCCATTTTATTGGCTTCGGTGTAATTCCAGTCGGTTAATGCACCCATGATATAGACGCTTCCTTCATTCAAAGGATTTGGGTATTCCAAAAAGAAATGCACCCAAACATATTCGCCTTCAATATTGCTGTCGTACCCATCGTCGTTTTTAATCAGCAGGCGTCCGTTAATATCATCGCTGCTCATGTAGCGTTGATACGGCCTGCGCTGGTCACTTGTGAGTATTACATGGTAAGTATCATCACGTTTTTCAATATTGGCAATATTCTCACTGTTATACGACAGGCTTTTTATATCAAAAAACCGAAACTCATTTGTAGCATCAAAAATATTTCCCGATTCGTAATTATAATCCAGAGTTGTGCCTTTAACCAATCTTGGTTTCAGATTTGTAATTGCATTATCGTAGCGGCCATTTTGCTGAATAACCACATGCAGATTCTGATAAGGATTTATAATTTGAAAAGTACCTGTATTGATTTCAAAATCTACTTCCTGTCTGTAGTTTCTGGTTTCAATGTCGGTATCAGGTTTTACATTGGCACTAATTCCCAGAACGCCCTCATTAACGTAAAACCTGCGTGTAATAGCCAGCTTTTCTTCGCCATTATCATCGTACCAGACTTTTAGGATATAATTGCCGCTTTTGGTGGGTTTCATGTTTTCGCCCGGAAGCTGAACGCGATAATGAATGTAAGGCTGACGTGTATTTCTGGAAAAATAGTACTCGGTTATTTCATCTTCAAAAAATCCATCGAGATATTCCATTTGTAGCAGATCAACCGGTTTCCAGTCGGCATCACAAAGGATGAAGGTGTATCGAAAATCTTTGGTGTTTTCACTCAAATCATCAAAATAGAACTCCAGCGTTTTCTCGCCATTCAAATCCAGAACCGGAGGGCTGTACACCCAGTCGCTGCCGTGAATGACCACAGACTTTATGGTTTCGAGATACACACGATCTTCATATTTAATACGGTCTTCCACAAAATAATCCTCGGGATCATCGTCATTGATTTGCTCATCTTGTGAGAAATTGTTTTCTACATCATTATTGATAACCTCGGTATTATCTTTCGTCGTTTTACAGGAAACAAAAATGCTGATGAGGGCTATGGCAAAGAGAATCTTTTTCATACTGTGAATTTAACTCTGAAAGGGGGGCTTTATTGTAATATAGCCGATCCAATCGCAAAGATCATAAAATTTGATGATATATGAACATATTTAAAAAAAGTGTCATGGGTCACTACTTTTTATGATTTTCGTCAGGTTATTTCATTTTTACCGTTACGCATTTAACAAGATAGAGTATATTTGTTTCGAATTATCTAAGTATTATGACTGCAAAAGAAATTAAAATCCGGCGCGGGCTTGATATTCCTTTAAAAGGACAGGTTCCAAAAGCTGATCCTGTTGCCTATACCTCAAAGCTCTTTGCTGTTCAACCCACCGATTTTCGGATGATGAAACCTCGTCTTATGGTTAAAGAGGGCGATGCTGTGCAATGTGGTTCTCCCGTTGTGCAAAACAAACTCGATGAGCGTATGTTGATTGTTTCTCCGGTGTCGGGAACGGTAAAAGCTGTGGTGAGAGGTGCAAAGAGAAAGCTCCTGCGTATTGAGATCGAAAGTGACGGAAATCAGTCTTGCATTGATTTTGGTGCTATCGATCCGGCTTCTGCTAAAAAAGAACAGCTGGTAGATATCATGCTCAAAGCAGGCATCTGGCCATTTATCCGTCAACGCCCTTATGGTGTAATTGCAAAACCCGAAGATACTCCGCGCGAGATTTTCATTACCGGTTTCGATTCTGCACCTTTGGCTCCGAATGCTGATCTGATCGTGGAGGGAAAACAGAAGGAAATTCAGACTGCGAT
>PKSX01000216.1 GCA_002869435.1 Marinilabiliales bacterium
AAAGAGAACGTTACTAGATACGGACATATTTTTCAAAGAAAAAGCGGCTCTCAGGCCGCTTTTTTTTATTTAATGAAATTCGAAATACTGAGTTTCCCTTCTGTGTCTCTTACTTTCACGAAATATAAACCCTCAGGCCATGCTGAAACATCTAATTCAAATGAGTTTCTGAAATCCCGGAAGTCCTCCTTTTTAACCAGGCGGCCATCGCTGGAATATACTTCAACTGAGGACATTTGACCAAAAATTGCAATGTTTAATTAATTTTTCACAGGATTAGGATAAATAATAATGTCCGCATTCTGATTCTCTATAATATCGGTTAAACACAGGTTCAGATAAACTGAATCAACAGCCGATCCTTCGCAACCGTAGGCATCTTCATAATAATACTCTACAACTGAATACCTGTAAGCAGGCGCACCATTGCCTTCAATATATGTAGAATCCACCACATCCTGGCCTAAATAGTATCCTCCGCCGGGATTTCCTCCACTTAATAGATATTGAGGATACGGAGCATATGGTTCTGCACAAAGTGTATCCCAGGGCAGGTACAGCGTCACTAACGGACTGGAAACAAATATGTTCACCGAAGTATCATTAATACATCCATTCGCATCAGTAACAGTTAGGCTATATGTTTGGGTAGAAGGAATAAATGGAATCCCATTCGTAACGCCATTATCCCATTGGTAGTTTTGTGCTCCGGTTGCAGTTAAAATTAGATTTTCGCCCTGGCATAATGTATCGTTTGGGACAATTACAATACTTGGATGTGGCACATCATGAACAGTGATATTGAAATAGCAACTGTCTGAACTTCCCATTCCGTCGTCGTTTACATACTTAATACTGTGTATGCCTACACCGGCAATGGTTGGAAAGAAAATATTGGAAGTAACTCCGTTTCCTGAATATGTACCTCCGGTGGGCGCTGAGCCGCTAATCGGCCATGCGGCATCATTGATACACAATGTAGTGTCGGCACGGCATGAGACCGAATACGTTGAACCTCCCGCTGCTGAAAGCGAGACATTATCGAAGCTGATAAAATAGGTGTTGGAGTTATTATAATTACAATTGGGTTCCAGATATACCAAAATAGATGATTTATTGCTGATAGTGGCTAAATCGAAAACCACTTCCACCGCTGCGCAAGAGCGAGGGGTATCGAAAACAAAGCCTTTTCCGTTTACACCAAAATCATAAAGCTCATCTACACCGTTGATGCGCACTGCCAATACAATCTTCTGATATGCCCCGTCAGCCCAAACATAGAACCGAATCCAGTCATCGGTTTGAGATGCAAAATAAGAATGCGAAACATCGAAACTCAGTAGCAGACTATCCATACCGGTAGCATCAACCTCCGGCAAACGCAGGAAATTACCCCAGTAACTGTTCCAGCTACCACTGTAAGAAGCGTGACCACCTGTGCAACCACCTGAAGCAGTATAATCAATCGGAGTATGATAATCAGGAGCAAACCAGACAGAGGTTGATGCAGAGCTTCCATGAATTAAAAAATCCGTATCGAAAGGTTCAGGCCCCAAAAGCTGAGAGAATCCACTTAGTGTGAAGACCAGAACAATAAGAGTAGTTATAATATTGCGCATAATGATTGAATTAACCTTCAAATATACTTCTTTTAAATACTATTGTCAAACGCAGCCTGAAACAAATGGTAATCAGTCGAAAATATTTTTCAATTATTTTATATCCATCATTTTACAATTCATACACATTTTTTTTATACCTTGCATCGAAATACTCAATCCATTATGAAAGTCGTAATTTACCACAACACAAGATGCCGTAAAAGTCGCGGTGGCCTTGAGTTTTTAAAAAACCACACGGATGATTTTGAAATAGTGGAATACCTGAAAACCGGTCTTTCTCCGGAGGATATTTCCAAACTTCTGAAGCAGTTGAACTTAAAGGTTCAGGACATAATCCGAACACAGGAAGATATATATAAAAAGGAGCTCAAAGGCAAAAACTTCACCAACGATGAATGGATCAGCATTATTTCCGACAATTTGAAATTATTGAAACGACCGATCATTGTGAAAGGGAACAAGGCTGTAATCGGGGAAACCGAAGATGCAGTAGCAAGTTTGTTTTAAAGAGGGAAAACTAAATCAATCAAATACCATGGAATACAGAATAGAAAAAGACAGTCTGGGCGAAGTAAAAGTGCCTGCAGAAAAATACTGGGGAGCACAAACTCAACGTTCCAAGGAAAACTTTAAAATCGGCGGACAGCAGATGCCGAAAGAAATAATTGAGGCCTTTGCCATTCTGAAGAAGGCAGCAGCATTAACCAATGCAGATCTTGGCAAGATAGATCCTGAAAAATCCAACCTCATTGCGCAGGTTTGTGATGAAATACTGGAAGGGAAACTGGATGATCAGTTTCCGCTGGTAGTATGGCAAACCGGTTCGGGAACACAGAGCAATATGAACATGAACGAAGTGGTGGCAAACCGCGGTCACGTCATTACCGGTGGTCAACTTACCGATGTCAAAAAAGCACTGCACCCTAATGATGATGTTAATAAATCGCAGTCAAGCAACGACACTTTCCCCACTGCTATGCACATTGCAGCTTATAAAAAACTCACATCACATACTATTCCGGCACTGGAAAAGCTACGTGATGCTTTGCAAGCCAAAAGCAATGAGTTTAAAGACATCGTAAAAACCGGCCGCACCCACCTTATGGATGCCACTCCGCTTACCGTGGGTCAGGAATTCAGCGGCTATGTATCTCAAATCGATCATGGCATCCGCGCCATTAAAAATACACTTGCACATCTCACAGAACTCGCACTTGGTGGAACAGCAGTCGGAACCGGACTAAACACTCCGGAAAATTACGATGTAAAAGTTGCAGCCAAGATTGCTGAACTTACCGGCATGCCGTTCATTACAGCTGAAAACAAATTCGAGAGTCTTTCAGCACATGATGCCATTGTAGAAGCCAGTGGTGCGCTAAAAACCGTTGCCGTAAGTCTGATGCACATTGCCAATAATATCCGCATGCTGGCCAGTGGACCTCGCTGTGGAATTGGTGAACTTATGCTGCCTGCAAACGAACCCGGTTCTTCTATTATGCCAGGAAAAGTGAATCCCACACAGGCCGAAGCTATGACCATGGCTTGTGCTCAGGTCATTGGAAACGACGCTGCAATAAATATCGGTGGTATGAACGGACATTTCCAGCTTAATGTATTTATGCCGGTCATGATTTACAATTTCCTTATGGCAGCTCAGCTTATCGGCGATTCTTGTCATTCCTTTACCGATAATGCCGTTGTTGGAATTAAAGCCAATAAGGAATTCATCGACAAGCACTTAAATAATTCGCTCATGCTGGTTACTGCATTAAATCCGCATATCGGATATGACAATGCAGCCACCATTGCAAAAAAAGCACATGCAGAGGGATTAACTTTGAAAGAATCAGCCATTCAAACCGGTCTGGTCAAACCAGAAGATTTCGATCAGTGGGTCGATCCCCGAAAAATGGTTTAGAAACTAAAAAGCTGTCTTTAGGCAGCTTTTTTTTTTATTTCATCATACATATAGTTCCATTTTTTCTATCTTTGTCAAATTCAATCATAATTTATTCTATATGAAAAAATCTCTTCTTTTTGTTTTCATGTGTTTGGCTCTATTAACTGTTCAGGCACAAAATGAGGTCATTATCGGGACCGGAGTCAGTTCAACACATGATTCAGGACCAATATATGTAAGTTCTGCAGCAAGTACTTACTATTACAGCAACCATATCAGCCTATTTACACCTGCTGAGATTGGTGCATCTAATATCCCATTAACAGGTTTTTCATGGGATAAGGCTGATACGGATAGCTATACTTTGGGAAATGCAGAATTCAGAATCTACGTAAAGCACACCAGTGCATCAAGTGTTCCTGCAGCTTCCGGAACCTTTGCTACTGAATTAGTGGGAGCAACTTTGGTTTATGAAAGTACAACACAGAATATTCCTGCTACGTCTGGTTGGATTGATTTTAATTTTAATACAGGAAATCAATTCATCTATAATGGAACCGACAATTTAATGGTGCTAGTTGATTGGTATAGACCCGGAGCACCCAGTGCCGGTATTTCATGGTATTATACAACTACAACTGGAATGGCTCAGACCTGGGCACAAGATATTACACCACCAACTTATTCTTATGGAACTGATGATAGACCAAATACAAAGATTCGATATCTAGCATCACCAACTGTCACCCCTAATCCTGCATTAATTACATGTGGTGATACTGTTGTTTTTACTGCAAGTGGAGGTACTGGTATATATAATTGGTACAATGATTCATTAGGTAACAGTTTTATTGGTTCAGATTCAGTACTATCAGTTGGGCCTTTATGCAATGATGCAACAGTGTATGTTGGAACAGTTTATTATGAAACTTACAATTTTACTAATTGTGGTGTTACAGGCAGAACAGGTCCTACACAAAATGATGTAAACACTGCGTACAGTGGTACCAATTTATATGGATTTGTAACTATTACTACTCAGGGCATTCAGGAATGGACAGTACCTACGTCAGGTACATATAAAATTGAGGTTGCTGGTGCACAAGGTGGAGGAACAAATGGAGGATTGGGTGCAAACATGCAGGGTGAGTTTTCATTTACTGCCGGTGAAACATTAAAAATACTTGTTGGTCAGGAAGGTGAAGCCCTTACAGGCAGCAGATATGACTACTCTGGTGGTGGTGGAAGTTTTGTTACTACAAGTACAAATACCCCGTTAATTATTGCCGGTGGTGGTGGTGGTGCTGAAATTGCCGGCGTAGGAAGTGCCGGCCAAGTAGGAACCTCAGGAAATGACGGTACCGGTGGATATTCAAGTGGCATTGGTGGCACTGCCGGAAACGGAGGTACATATGACAATCAAACTACTGATGGAGGTGCCGGTCTTTTAACCGATGGAGGATCCGGCAACCCAAACCCTGCACCTCAAGCATTTATTGATGGTGGAGAAGGCGGATCAAACTCATGGAGTTCTCCTTCTGCTCTTGGTGGTTTTGGTGGCGGTGGTGCTTCATGCAGAGATAACATAACTTATCATGGTGCAGGTGGTGGCGGCGGTTATTCAGGAGGTGGTTCCGATTATGGTCAAGCAGCAAGCGCACCTATTGCAGGTGGTGGTGGATCCTATAATTCAGGAACTAATCAGAATAATACTGCCGGAGCAAATACAGGTCATGGATATGTAACAATAACTCTAATTTCTGATTCAACAATATCAGCTTTAACACCTGCACAGATTAATGTTGCACAAATTGACGATCCTGTTGTTAGTTCACCGGTTTCTGTTTGTGAAGATGATTCTATTGCTCTATCTGCAAGTGGTAGTACAGGTAATTTCTATTGGTATGCAGACTCTTTGGGAACATTATACTTAGGAGAAGGTTCCAGCTACCAAACCGGGCCTTTAACATCAGATACAACTTTATATGTTCAGGCATTTTCTGATTCAATTGATATTGAGTATATATTTACAACTTGTGGAGATACAGGTGTAACAGGACCAACACTTACAGAAATTGAAGCAGCATATTCATTAAGTGTCTTAAACGGTAATGTTGATGTAACAGCACAAGGCATTCAGCAATGGATAGTACCTTATACAGGGGTCTATACAATTGAAGTAGCAGGTGCTCAAGGATATGGACCATACGGTGGTCGTGGTGCCAATATGATTGGTGATTTTAGTTTAACCGCAGGTGATACTTTAAAAATTCTTGTTGGCCAAAAAGCAGAGGATCCTGTTGGCAGCAGTAACCAATACGGTGGAGGTGGTGGCACCTTTATCACTTATTTTGATAATACTCCACTAATAATTGCCGGTGGAGGTGGTGGAAGTTGGGCTACATCATTCACTGCTACAACCGATGCAACTACAGCAACTAGTGGCAATAGTGGCGCCAATGGTGATTATATAGGTGCAGGAGGCACTGGAGGAAATGGTGGAACTGATGCATCTTCTGCTGACGGCGGTGGTGGCTTATTAGGAGATGGCGGTGGAGATACCGGAGGAAAAGCCTTTATTAACGGTGGGTATGGTGGTGTTGAACGTGGCTACGGCGGATATGGCGGTGGCGGCGGAACAAGTAGCTGGGATAACCGCAGAGGCGGCGGCGGCGGCGGATATAGCGGCGGCGGTGGCGCACGATCAAACAGCTCTACAGCCGGAAACCCTGAAGGTGGCGGTGGAGGTTCCTACAACGCAGGAACAAATCAGGTTAATACTGCCGGTATTAATACTGGTCACGGTTATGTAATAATTACTGTTAATGCACCCCTGTGTGTATCAGATCTTGTACCAATAGAAATTAACGTTAATGAAATAGCTGATGTTACTGTGCAACCTGTCGATGTTGCCACTACGCAAGGTGATAATGCCATATTTACTATTACAGCAACTGGAGCAGGACTCACTTATCAGTGGCAGGAAAGCACAGACTCTGCTGCTACCTGGTCAGATCTGTCAGAAACTGCCCCATATAGTGGTGTTACAACCTCAACACTTACAATCACAGGTATTACCCCAACCGTCAATAATAACTATTACCGTTGCCTCGTTTCAGGTACTTGCGGTGCCGATACTTCCGATGTCGGTATTCTAACCATTACCGATGTTGGTATAGACGACTACACTCTTAGCAGTACAAGCATTTATCCAAATCCTGTAAGCGATATTCTTATTGTTGAAGTTGATAACAGAGAATCCGATCATATTCAAATCTCAGTATTCGATATGGTTGGTAAACTCGTTATTCAATTCCCTCAAGAAGATCTGCAACAAGGAACAAATACCTTCCAATATAATGTTGAAGCACTTGCTGACGGTGTTTATTACGTTGAAGTTAGAGTTGACATGTTAAGGAAACTGCATAAATTGATTAAAGAATAATCCTTTTCATATAGAAACTAAAAAGCTGCTCTCGGGCAGCTTTTTTTTTATTTCCATTTCCACTTTCTACAATCAAGTACAATTTTTTTACTCTGGTCGGAAATTTCTTTGATAAGTGCTTCCAACTGATCCTGTTCAGTTTTATCAACCGGTAAAATCACTACCGTTCCGGGATTGAGTTGTATCAGATAATGAGAGGCCAGATTAAAAATATTCTTAACTGCAGAGTACTTCACATTACTATTAGCTTCTTCAGCCTCAAGATAGAAACCATCATCGCGTGTTTCAATGAAGAAATCCTTATTGAAATTATCTGAGTAGTGTTCTTCGATAAACCTTCTGTAATACCTGACATACCTGTTTCTGCAATAGAACGGGTAAAAAATCGCCCATAAAACAGCTACTGCAGAGAAAACAATCATTGCTACCAGGTGATCAAATCCAAAAATCACAACACCCACCAGAATGTATAATACAGGAATAAACCACCTTGCAAAGGCTCTACGGCGCTTTACCTGCCTGGAGCGAGAAGCTATAAACAATTGAAATTTTAAATAATCGGTGGCATCAAGGCTGTATCTGATTCTCATAATTCAGAGATTTTAATTGCTTTTCCTTTGATTTTCAATCCACTAAAAGCATTAATATCGGCATGACTATATGGATGTGTATCCCCTATCCTTTCTTCCGCTTCAGGATCCCATATAACTGCTTTTGTATTTCCCTCCTCTATTTTTCCAAATTCGTTAAACTCAAATATTTTTGCTGCATTTGATGAACATATCTGCACCCATTCACTCAAAGTTAAATCTCCGTTCAATACTCCATATGTATACATCAGCGCCATTCTGTGATATATTCCTCCCGCACCATTTGGTATTCTGGTAAAATCGCTATATCCGTGTAATTTCTGCTTCATGGTAAACGGACAATGATCGGTTCCAACCGTATCTATGGTACCATTCTTCAACGCATCCCATAATGCATCAATATTTTCCTTTGGCCGCAATGGAGGACTCATAATAAAAACTGCAACATCTTTAAACGCACCATTATATTTCTCATCATCCAGTAAAAGGTATTGCGGACAGGTTTCGGCATAAACGGGTAGTCCTTCTGCTTTTGCTTTACGAATTAGCTGAACAGATTCAGCCGTACTTATATGTACAAAATATGTTGTGCATTGGGTAGCACTTACGTAGAACAGAGCTTTTTCAACCGCATCGAACTCACAATAAGCCGGTCTGCTCCAGGGGTGGTTAAAAGCCGCAGTTCGGCCGGTTTCAATAAAATCGTGCTGAATTTTTGCAATTTCATGACCAAGCTCGGCATGCAAAGCCATTATGCCTCCATGTGCTGCAATACTTTTCATGGCTTTATGTAAATCACATACTTCCAAACCAATATTATCAAGATAGGCCATGTAGACCTTGAAAGTCTTAATACCGTAGTCTTTAATCAGTGATTCGATTTCTGCATCCAGACTATCATCCCACCAGGTAATACCCACGTGCAATTTTACCGGAACTTCAGATACTTTGGCTTCTTTCAGACGAGCCTCTGTTGCTTCAATAAGTGACTGTCCTCGCTCCGGAGTAACAAAATCAATAAGCGCACCCGTACCTCCGGCTATGGCTGCACGACTCCCGGTTTTGAAATCATCACAGCTTGGTCCTGCATGTGTGGGTAATGACAAATGAACATGCGGGTCTATTCCCGCCGGAATAAGAAGCTTTCCTGTACCATCATACACTTTGGCTTCACTTTCAATGGAGTCTTCAGATATTTTGACAATTGTTTCGTCTTCAAATAAAACATCAGCCCAGAAAATACGATCCGGGTTCACAATCTCAATATTCCTGACCAAAACTGAAGACATATTCAAATGTATGAAATTTAGATGCGTATTGCAAATTTTAAACGCAAGAGTTTCATGAAAGAATTGTGAAATATATGAATTCGAAGAGGATTTACATCACTTCACCATCTCATCCCATAAGAGCATTGCAGCTTTGGCCGATTCCTTAAGAATATTTTCTTCATCAACACTAAGTATCTTACCATCAGCATATATAAGCTTACCATTTGAGATGCTATGTGTAATATGGCGGTTTTCGAAACCAAAAAAGAAATGTCCAATAAAATTATTTTCTGTAAGAGGAGTTGGGCTGTCATAATCAAGCACAATGAGGTTATTCTCGCCAAAAGCATGTCCGTTTTCGTGAAGGTACTTTTCTGAATTGCGCAAGCGATTATAGATCATTCCCATGTCCACTTCATCAAAATTTTGCCCTGCAAAAAGAGCTGTTTGGGCACTTTTGATCATATCGCTGTGCATGCCGTCGGTACCCAGCATTATTTTATCACCCAGACCTTTAGAAGTAAAGAATCCAACACGATTATTGAGATTGGAATCAGCATTTACAGCCATCCATGAACCGGAGTTTTTCACTATTTCGCGCTCATCATCATCGAAATGCAAGCCATGGCCCAGAATATTGCCTTTCAAATCAAGCGCACCGGCCTGACGAAGACGTTCCATTACACTCACACCGTATTTCTCACGAGTAAGCTTCTCATCCACCGGATCTTCGGCTACATGAATATGCACGCCGGTATTGTGTTTGGCGGCAATCTCCACTGCTTTCAGCAAAGTGTGCTGTTCCACTGTAAATGAGGCATGCATGCCCACGAGGCCCGGTCTGTTCTTCAAATAATCATCAGACTCTTCCAAACTTTCCACTGCTTTGGCTTCGCCATAACGATCGGTAATCTCATACGCCAGCAAATGCCCTACCCCAACTTCATCAAAAGCCTTGGCTATGATTTCCAGTGAGCCTTTCAGCATATTGGGCGAGGCATGATGATCTATGGCAAAAGTGCAGCCACGTTTGGCACAGGCAATAGCGGTAGTCAGCGCACTCAGGCGAATCATTTCAGCATCCAGCTTCTGATCGAGAGTCCACCAGATATATTCAAGCGTTTCACTGAAATTGGTCGGAGATTTCTTCGGCGCATGCATACCACGAGCCAGTGCTGAATACACATGGTGGTGTCCGTTAACATAAGCACGGGTCACAAATTTACCCCGGCAATCAATTACTTTATCGGCACGGGCATCAGGTCCAACAAACTTAATTCCTTTGCCGGTTCCTTCTTCCACCAAAATGCTGGTTTCTTTCTGAGTAAAACTCAGCGGGTCAATATAAGTTGCGTTTTTGAGAAGAATCATAGTGTTTGGTTCTTTCAACAAAGATAAGAATTAGTGGAAAGTGGACGCAGATCTACGCACAACCTGACAGGATTTATTACGGATTATGGATCTCGTCATTGGCCAGATTACCTCTACCTATAAGTCATTTTACTTATAAAATCATACGGGAATAACCTAGTGGAATTATTTCATTATTGATTTTCTTTGAATGCAAATGCTGACTCCTATTGCTCTGGGGTCAAATACCCAAAAAAATTACTGTATTCATGCAACTTAATTCTTAAATAAGGGTCTTAGTATAAATTAAAACCTATTATGAAGAATAAATTTTTATTTACAGTTTTTGGCATTTTGCTTACCGGTATTGCATTTTCACAAACATTTACTTGGACACCGGTTGTAACATCCTACACATCAGGACAAGGAATTGTTTTTGACACGAACGATTCTCTTTGGTTTGCCGGATACAATGGATTATTTGAAAAAGACGGAGCATCAATAATTGATCATTCCGCTGGTTTTGTTACCACGAGCTTAACATCGTGCGAAGCCAGGGGCAATATCATTTGGACAGGTGGATATGGAGGATTGATACAGTATAATGGAACTCCGACCAATTATTCAAATCCCGGCGATTTACAAGGATCTGCAATTTATGATGTAGACGTTACAGGCAACAATATATGGCTTGCCATGGAAAATGAAGGTGCCAGCCATTATAATGGCAGCACATGGACCCATTATGATTCCTCCGACAGTCTTATCGGCGACTGGTTTCAATCTATTGAACAAGACAATATTGGCAATGTATGGCTTGGATCTTCATCGTATTCTACATCTAAAGGAACAATTTACAAGTTTAATGGCAGCACATGGACATCATATTCTACTGCTCAGGGAATGATCCTGGGAGACGTTTCATCAGTGTTTTCTGCTAGTAACGGTGACCTTTGGGCCGGTGGTACAGGTGGACTTATGAAGTTTAACGGAACCACCTGGACAATGATTGATACAAGTGTTGTCCCGGCTTGCATTAAAGAAGATGCATCCGGCAATATCTGGTATGGTTGCAGCTACGATGTAGTTAAGATGTATGATGGCAGCACCATATATAATACAAACGCTCCAGCCAATTTTACAGGACGCTGCGATGGAATTGCAATGAGTGCGCAGGGTGAATTGTATTTTTGTTTAGATTCAGGTATCTATAAGGTTGACTATACACCTTCCACAGGTATTCATCAGGAATTTGCAGATAATCACATGATTTCTGTATACCCAAATCCTGCAAGTGACAAAATCAACATCGAATTCGAAAATGAAGAGGAAATGGTAAAATTTACTTTGTTTGATCTGGCCGGAAGAATACAAATGGAGGTAACAGGCGATCATAAAACCATTTTACTGGAGCATTTAAACAGTGGATTATACAGCTATATTATACAAACTAAATCTAATACTTATTCAGGTAATATTTCAATCTTGCTTTAATTGTTATTAACTAGTATTACTGTCAGGTATTATTCAGCAATATGTTGAGATTACCTGGCAGTTTTTTTATACCCTTAACTTTCCCATTTATTTCGTAATTTCGAGCTCGCAAAAATTACAGTAAAATAATCGTATATATTTGTAAGGCCTGAGCCAAATTGCTTCATAATGGAAAGAGATAAAAGATTCACCCTCACCCGAAAAATCATCACCGGCATTCTAATGTACGGGTTTACTGTAGTGGGTTTCACCGATATATTGATGCACAACTCAGGCACCTATTCCACCACCATGGCTATGGATATAGACCGGGTGTACTTTTATACATTCTTTTTGCTGGTTTTAGGTTCATGGCTGTTGTATCACAGGTGGTATGCCGGCATAGGTTTCATCTGCCTGGCTGCATTCAGTCATTATTTCGAGGAATACCGCGATTTGCACAATTATTTTGCATCCATTACGGTTTATATAGGCATAGTTCTGGATTTCCTGCTCCGCAAGAAACTAAAATACTTAATCCCCTTAATCATTATCGGTGCCGTACAGGGTGCTGCTTTCTACTACCGATGGTATGGCCTTCAACTCGTAGGCGCCATGGAGTTTCTGGCTCTGAGCGTGGGCACGGTATTTATAATTAAAGAGGTGAAGTAGTTATTCAAACTATTTCTTCTTCTTCCCCTTCTTTTTCTTCTTTCCGGGTACTTCGCCACTATAATCCACACGCACATGGCGGCCTTTGAACTGGGTATCTGATAAAGCCTTGATTACTTTATCGGCAAATTGTTCAGACACCTGGAAAATAGTATGTTTTTCTGCAATATCGATTGAACCGATACTTATATCACGATCACGGGTTTTATCGTTGATCATTCCAATAAGACGTGGTGGATTTACTCCATCGATACGACCAACATTGATGAAAAGTTTGATATACCCTCCTTTACGGTCTTGCGAACGATTTTGTTCACGTTTACCTCTCTCACGATTACCATCGCGCCCTCTTCCACGATCTCCATCACGGCCTCTATCACGATCTTTTCGGCCGGAATCTCTGCGATCTTCCTTGTTTAGATCGGGAGCGTCTTTATAATACTCCAGAAAACGATTAAACTCTAATGAAACAAAACGCTTAATGACTTCTTCTTTATCGAGCCAGTCCAGCTTTTTCATGACTGTTTCCATGAAGGGCTCAATTTGAGTCTCATCCACCGTTACATGCTCCATTTTATCAATCATGTTGAAAAGCTGCTTAGAGCATATCTCCGGCCCATTGGGTACTTTTTTCTTCTCGATTTTCTTACCGAGAATCTTTTCCAGATGTGGAATGCGACTTCTCTCTCTGAAGTTCACAATTGAAATTGAAATACCATGTTTATCGGCACGTCCTGTACGACCACTGCGGTGGATATAATCTTCGATATCATCGGGCAGGTTATAGTTAATGACATGAGAGATATTCTGCACATCAATACCCCGGGCAGCCACATCGGTTGCTACGAGCATTTGCAGTGTTCCTTCACGGAAACGCTTCATCACATGGTCGCGCTGAGACTGAGACAAATCACCATGCAATGCATCGGCATTATAGCCATCTTTGATGAGTTTATCGGCTGTGTCTTTGGTTTCTGCACGGGTTCTGCAAAATACAAGACCATAAATATCGGGGTTAACATCAGCTATACGTTTTAAGGCCAGATAACGATCTTTTGCATGCACCTGATAATAAAGATGTTTTACATTTTCAGCGCCGGAGTTCTGCTTTCCAATGGTTACGCGCAGCGGATCGAACATGTAGGTATCAGCAATACGAGCAACATCTTTAGGCATAGTTGCCGAGAAAAGCAGGGTGCGCTTATCTTTGGGAGTATTTTCAAGTATGGCGTCCAGTTCATCACGGAAACCCATGTGCAGCATTTCGTCGGCTTCATCCAGAATGAGGGTTGTAATACCACCCACTTTGGCTCTTTTGCGTTTAATGAGGTCTAGGGTACGCCCGGGAGTTCCCACAATGATATGGGTTCCTTTTTTCAAATCTCTTATTTGGTTTTCGATGCTGGCGCCGCCATACACAGCAGTTACACGGAGGTTCTTCACATATTTGCCATAGTTTTCAAGGTCTTTGGCAATTTGAACACAAAGTTCACGTGTTGGCGAAAGGATGAGCGCCTGTGTGGAATCATCATCTGTATCGCACTGATCTATAAGGGGTAATCCGAAAGCAGCGGTTTTTCCGGTTCCGGTCTGAGCAAGCCCCACGATATCGTTTTCGGTTTCCAGAAAGAGTGGAATGATTTCTTCCTGTACGGGTGTGGGTGTCTGAAATCCAAGCTCTCCAATTCCTTTCAGCACTTCAGACGAAATGCCCAGTTCTTCAAAATTTGGCATAAAGTAAGTTTAAATGAGGTGCAAAG
>PKSX01000048.1 GCA_002869435.1 Marinilabiliales bacterium
CACGAAAAAGAAGAAGACCGAATGAAAATGGTTCGCATCACCGACGCAAATATGGAACCTGTTTTCTTTTCATACCCTGCCAAACCCGAACTGGATAACCTGATTATGGATTATGCCAAATCCAATGAAGCAGAATACGATTTTACAGCTGAAGACGGCATCGGACATCATGTTTGGGTAATCAGAGAAAAAGATGTTATTGAGAAAGTAATTAAACTTTTTGCAGAATTGCCTGCCACCTATGTAGCCGATGGTCACCACCGTACTGCAGCAGCAGCTTTGGTTGGAAAAGAAAAACGTGAGAAAAATCCTAATTACAATGGTAGTGAAGAATTCAATTACTTCCTGGCTGTTCATTTTCCCGATAATCAGCTAAGTATAATTGATTATAACCGTGTAGTGAAAGATCTCAACGGAATGAGTGTTGCCGAACTGGTAGAGAAGCTGGGTGAGAATTTTGAAGTTGAGAAAATGGGACCTGAGATTTATAAGCCCACCAAACTCCATGAATTTTCAATGTATGTTGAGGGCAATTGGTATAAAATGGTTGCAAAACAAGGCACATACAACGATAATGATCCTATTGGTGTACTCGATGTAACCATTATGTCATCGCTGGTATTTGATAAATTGCTTGATATTAAAGACCTCCGTACCGATAAGCGTATTGACTTTGTTGGTGGAATCCGTGGTCTTGGAGAGCTTGTTAAGCGCGTGGACTCAGGCGAAATGAAAGCTGCATTTGCTTTATATCCCGTAAGCATGAAACAGCTGATCGATATTGCAGATACCGGAAACATCATGCCTCCGAAAACCACCTGGTTTGAACCCAAACTCAGAAGTGGTTTGATTGTGCATTTGCTTGATTAATGGCTTTTTAGGTTTTGTTGTTCGCCGGACTGAGGTCCGGGGACATAGACATAGAAGAGATCCCTGCCGTTTGGCGGGGATTTTTTGTTATAACATGAGAAACCTACAAGTCATGAAGGATAATAGAAACCTTATACCTCATGAACAAAGAACATCGCAATAAAGAAAATAACCCAGATAATAATCTTGGAAATTGCAAATGCAGAATACGAGATTCTTTTAGATAAGGGCTCTTTTTCTTCCTCTTTATCAAGTTCGCCCGTTTTATAATTGCCGGGTATGGCACTTTCATAGGCAGATGTTGATACCAGTGCAAAGGAATTGAATAAATGCAACATAAGAAAAACAACAAAAGGCAGAATTATGAATTTACTGGCCCAGCCCAAATCATCCATATGTTCAAAGTAGAATGCGTATGCAATAAACACTCCGTAAAAAATAACAAAGCCTACAAAAAGCCCAATGGTATATGATTTCACCTTTTTATCATAGAGTTTCGCCAGGTTTTGTACTTCATCTAGTTTAATATTGAGTTTATCAGAGATACTTTTAAACTTTTGATTTGAAACAGACACAACATTATGGGTTTGGCAATAAGGACAAACAATAAATTCAGGCACTTTTGTGCTTTTGAGAGGGTTACCACAGTTTCTGCAGAAATATTGGTTTTCTGCATTAGTTTTTGGCTTAAAAAAACTGAAGAGTAAATCTATATCTGAAAACGAGTTTTTATTGGTAATAAATATGATAATACTTGAAATTACAAACGAAGGCAGACAAAAGAAAAGTGCAAAATTATAATCTTCAAAAACCCAATCATATAGGAACTCATCTACAAACCACGATTTGGATGAATTGAAAAAGGCCAGAATCACAATAAATGCAATTTGTATGATAAACAGGCAATAGGGGATTAAATTTAAAATGAAGAATACCCGGTCTTTTATCGGTTTTTTAAAATGTTCGTTTAAATATTCAAATACTTCAGCATGTTTTTCTTCTACTTCTTTGTTTTGAATGATCATTTCTTTCATTTCGTCTGAAATGGTAATATTACTATTACAATATTCGCAGACGATGGAATGATTATGATCCGTATTCTCTGTGATTTCAATATTGTTTAATGGCAACGGTACACCGCAGGATGGGCAGTCGAAGGATTTAAGTTTGGCCTGGTTTTGTATTTCCGGCTCTGAATAATTGAAATCGCGTAGCAGTTCGATAATGTTGTCTTCATGTCTCAGAAACAAGAAATCATCCTGAGTTAATTCGAGTGTAATCTCGTCACCGGCTTTGTAATTGTCCAGAACAGAACTATCTGTTTCATTTTTAAACGTCCAGTAAAGTTCTGATTGTGTGTTGTATTTTGCCGCGATGGTTTTTTTGTCTAATACCTTTCCTGTAATTTCCATGTCATTTCTTTTTGGTATTTCTATTAATAATTCAAAATGATTATATAAACGACACTAATTTACAACATTTGAGTGAATTGAAATGAAAAGATTATAGAAGCAAATCATTTCAGCTTTGTGCAATTATATGCTAAAACTCATTAAATAATAATTAAGATTGTTGCGGAATTGCAAAATTATTTACTCCCGCTCAAATTCCAGCCGCATTCCTTTCTCTTCCGTAAAGAAACGCCCCTGATCATAGACAAGATTTCCGTTAACAAAGGTTTTTTCGACTCTTGATGAAAGCGTGGTTCCTTCCAGAGGTGACCAGTTACATTTGTACAAGGTATTGTCGTAGCTAACGGTTTCTTCTTCCTTAAGATTAACCAGTGCTAAATCGGCATAATAACCTTCTCTGATGAATCCACGACCCTTAATATTAAAAAGTGTAGCCGGGTTGTGTGCCATAAGCTTTGCAATGTCGGTGAGATCCCATAAACCGTTCTTGCTCAGGCTTATCATGGCCTGAAGGCTGTGTTGTATCATTGGAGCTCCTGATGGGGCATCGAAATAATCTTTGGTTTTGTTTTTAATAAGATGCGGAGCATGGTCGGTAGCCACTACATCAATAAGTCCGTTTCTCAGTGCCATCCTAAGTGCATGTCTGTCATCGGCACTTTTTATAGACGGGTTTACTTTTATAAAATTCTCTTTTGTTGCGTAAAAATCAGAAGTGAACCAAAGGTGATGTACACAAGCTTCTGCAGTAATACGTTTTTTATGTAACGGTAGCGTATTGTCAAATAAATCGAGTTCTTTGGCACTTGAGATATGCAATACATGCAGACGCGTATTGAATTTCCTTGCCAGTTGAACGGCATTATTTGTTCCAATATATGCTGCCTCATCTGTACGTATCAATGGATGGACAGAGCTGTCTATTTCATTAGGCTTTAAAGACTTGTAGTAATTGGTATTGTTGACAATGGTTTCTTCATCCTCACAGTGTGCTGCTATGATATGACCTGTGTTTTTAAAGATATTTTCAATAGCTTTTTCGTCGTTAATAAGGAGCTTTCCGGTTGATGAAGCCAAAAACATCTTTATGCCGCAGATGTTCTTTAGTGAAGCGCGCATCACTTCATCGTAATTCTCATTATTTGTGCCAAGGTAGAAACTGTAATTGGCCATTGATTTTCTTGAAGCACGGTCATATTTGTCTTCCAGGCAATCGAGTGTTACTGCCGGTGGTTTTGTGTTGGGCATGTCCATAAAAGACGTAACTCCTCCGGCTACGGCTGCTTTTGATTCGGTGCTGATTTCTGCCAGATCTTCCATTCCGGGTTCTCTGAAATGCACATGGTCGTCAATAATTCCGGGCAGCAGATGTAAGCCTTCTCCGTTTATGAAAGTTGACGCAGTTGGTGTTTGCAGCTTTTTTCCGAATTCAATCTTGCTGATAATACCATCACTGATGATTATATCACCTGTTTTAATTTCTCCTTCATTCACAATGTTTACCTGTGAAAGATGGTATGATTGTCCCATTAGTTATGATTTATCAGGTATTCTTACGATGTCTTTTCTTTGTGTTCCGGAATCTCAGCTGAATGACTCCAAAAAAAGCTTCCCGAATAATCCCTTTCGACATTTTTGACTGTCCCAGAGTGCGGTCTGTAAAAATAATGGGAACTTCTTTAATGCGGAAACCAAGTTTATGTGCAGTATACTTCATTTCAATCTGGAAAGCATAACCCATAAATGAGATTCTTTCAAGATTAATTCGTTCCAGAACTTTGCGAGTGTAGCAAACAAAGCCGGCAGTGGTGTCGCGAACTTTCATGCGAGTAATAAATCGCACGTAAGCAGAGGCATAATAGCTGAGCATCACGCGCCCCATGGGCCAGTTTACAACATTTACACCGGTAATGTACCTCGATCCGACAGCTAAGTCACATTCGTCGTTCTTACACACTTCATAAAGCCGGGGCAAATCTTCAGGGTTATGAGAGAAGTCGGCATCCATTTCAAAAATAAAATCGTAACCGCTTTTCAATGCCCATTTAAATCCGTGAATATATGCTGTGCCGAGACCCAGTTTTCCCTTGCGTTCCTCAATATGAAGTCTGCCGGGATATTCTTTGATGAGTCCTTTTACAATATCAGCAGTACCATCCGGAGAATTGTCATCTATGATAAGAATATGGAAATCCTTATCAAGCGAGAGGGTTTTACGAACAATGGCCTCAATATTCTCCTTCTCGTTATAGGTTGGTATTAAAACTATTGAGTCGGACACAATAACAATTTGTGCAAAAATACGTAAATAATTGAATTAACTCAGGGCTGAGAAAAATATTATTTGTCTCTCTTTTTTTATTTTCATATTTTTACAGCATTATGGGACTGAAGTTTTTGCTTTTTCCATTCCAGTGGCTTTTCCTTTTGTTTTCTGCATTGCGCAAAGCATGTTATTTTAGTGGTGTATTTAAACGTCACATTTTCAATATACCTGTAATCTGTATTGGAAATATTTCAACAGGTGGTACGGGGAAAACTCCACATACAAAGTATGTTTCATCACTGCTCTCAGAACAGGGATATTCAATAGCAATATTACTTCGGGGCTATAAGCGCCGTAAGAAGGGAATATTTGAGTGCAGAAAAGATCATTCCATTGTCGATATTGGTGATGAGGCCATGGAATATATGAATATGAATCTGCCTGATGTCAGGGTTTTTGTGGCAGGAAATCGAAAGAAAGGAATCCGGTTTATTCAGCAAGAGTTCAGCGATGTACAGGTGATTATCATGGACGATGGTTTTCAGCATTATCGTGTAAAACCTGGACTTAGTATAGTTTTAAGCGATTACCATAATTTGTATATTCATGATTATGTTCTTCCCATAGGCAGATTACGTGAGCCTGCTTCAGCTCTGAAAAGAGCCGATATGCTTGTTATAACAAAATCGCCAAAAGTATATTCGCCACTTATCTTTAAAGATCTTGCTTCAAAACTGAGAACACAGCATGATTTTCATATGTCATATCTTGATTACGGCGATCTGAAACCTCTTTTTGAGGAAAATGGTGGTCTGAGTACTCAATCAGGTGATTTTTACACGATTTTTCTGTTGAGCGGTATCGTTAACCCATATCCACTTGAAGAGCATCTTCGAAGATTTTGCATGGATCTGCAGAAATTTGAATTTCCCGACCATTATGAATACACCGAAAAGGATGTGAAAAAACTTCGCGACGAGTTTGAAAAACATCTGATTAAAAATAAAATTATTGTCACTACTGAAAAAGATGTTCAGCGTTTGAAGAAAGACGATATCAAAGAATTTTTAGTAGATTTGCCGGTCTATTATGTTCCGATAAATGTCGGCCTTCATAATAATGCTCAGAAATCTTTTGATAAAAAAATACTTGACTATGTTGCAGAAAATTCAGGAAACCACGAAATTCATACAGGGAAAAACCAAATACAGCCCTAAAATTGGTATTATCCTTGGAACCGGACTTGGCGGACTTGTTAATGATATAGAGAACCAGGAGGTTATTGAATATAAAGATATTCCCAATTTTCCTGTATCAACCGTTAAAGGCCATCATGGTCGTTTAATATTCGGAACACTGGGCGGTAAAGAAGTTCTTGCAATGCAGGGTCGTTTTCATTTTTATGAAGGTTACGAAATGCAGTTACTGGCTATTCCTATTCGTGTTATGAAATTTTTGGGTATAGAGCAACTCATCGTTTCTAATGCAGCCGGTGGTATGAACCCCGATTTTAAGGTGGGCGATATTATGTTCATCAACGACCATATCAATCTTATGTCGAATAACCCGCTTATGGGACCAAACGACGATGAAATCGGACCGCGCTTTCCCGATATGGGTGAGCCCTATGATCATACTACACTGGCTCTGGCAAAAGAAATTGCTGCCGGACTTAATATACCTGTTCACGAGGGTGTGTATGCAGCCGTTACCGGACCTACTTTTGAAACTCCGGCCGAATATCGTTTTATCCGAATAATCGGCGCCGATGCCGTTGGAATGTCAACCGTCCCTGAGGTTATTGTTGCCCGCCATGCCGGTATGAAATGCTTTGCCCTTTCGGTTATTACCGACCTCGGCGGAATGGATGAGGTGGTACCCGTAAGTCATGAAGAAGTGATTGAAGCTGCCAATAAGTCTGAGCCATTGATGACGGCGATTATTAAGGGTTTGCTGGCGAAGTTGTAGAAAGAACCTACAGGTTCTATGGTACTACAATATAACCTGACAGGTTGCGCTGTTAGAATTTGGCCAATGAGAAAAGCACCATGAGATTACAGTATTTTTTACTAGCCATAGTAGCTATTGTATTATCTAGTTGTAATAGAAATATTATTTCTGATAGAAATTGGGATACAGTCTTGTTTGATGGCTCACAAGCCGTTAAATATGAGCAAATATGTTATCATGATTTTCTTGGTCCATCTACAGACGGTTCAGTATTTGAGTTTTATCAATATTCTGTTTCTGAAATAAATGATATTGATATATCCTTGCAATATCCTAATTTTGAAATAATGTTTGATTCTTCAGAATTGTCAAATATTAGTTATTCACATTGGAAAAATACTCCAATTAATGAATCTGTAGAAGATAGTAGTTCAATTATGTTTATCGTAAAAAACTCTGCATATAGAAAATACTCTTGTTCTGCGACTTTTTTGGAACAGGACTTATTATCCAATGATGATTGTTTTTATAGTTTTTTTGGTGCTTACCCAATTGGATATTACATTTTCATTTATTCCCCAGTTTCAAAGATATTATACATTATCATCAAAAAATAGAAGAAGATTTTTCCAGATAGTTCAATCTTGTCCGCCATACGGTTCCACGTCGAACTCGTGCCTCGCCCGACGATGGAATGTCAGCCGGGCTTCAACATTCCAACGTCCGTGAGAGAGGAATGTTCGCATAATTCAAAACGGACATGGAACCGTTGAAGCCATTACAAGCCTTCAGCAAAGTCCTAAAGTACTACTAATCCTAATTAGCAAATTAGCAAATTAGCACATTAGCAAATTAGCAAATTAGCACATTAGCACATCAGCACATCAGCACACCTGTCAAGCCGAAGGCATGATCAAATACTCTCCATCGAACGCAGAACCAGTTTTATTTCATCATAAGAATACTCGGTTCCAAGTACTGCCTTCAGTTCACTTAGTGATTCAAAATTCGAACCTCTTGCAGCTTCTTTAATGACTGCAATCTTATCCTTTGCAACCAAACGCGAAATATCAATCTGCCCTGAGCCAAGGTATAGCTCCAAGTGCTTGTAAATAGTGCTGACGGTCATCGATCGTTGTTTGGCAATTTCGGGTACTGAATATCCATCTTCAAAAAGTTGGTATGACTTTTCATGGCTGGGCGTTTTTTCTTTCAGCTTTGAAGTTTCTTTATCTTCCTCAAGCTCTTTTTCTTTTATGTAATCGGCAATGACTTTAAAAATATGGCCGCCGTATAATGTCAGCTTCTTTTTACCCACGCCTTTAATAGCCAGTAAATCTTCTTCTGTATGTGGGAGCGCATTCGAAATAGTTAGCAGGGTTTTATTGGGCATAATCAAATGACGTCCTTTTCCAAGTTCATGGGCCATCTCATTTCTCCACTCACGAAGCCTGTCATATAATCCCGGATTTTCTGTGGCATCGTCTTCACGAACTTTCTTCTTCCTGGCCGCCTTTTCCTGCTCAAATTTGAAATCTATTTCAGCATTGCTCTTGATTCTTGACAATTGAAGCGAAATAAAATCAGTTTTCAAATGATCGAGGCATTTCATTTTAATTACACCGGCTTTTTGAATATCAGAGAGGAATTCCTTCAGAGCGGTTTTTATGGACTTGTTGTCTGAGTCAATATCGGCATGAAGTGTAAACTCAAAAATGATTTTAAAGATTTTTTCGTCGAAATAGATGGCGGCAGCTTTCAAACGCTCTTTCAATTCCTGATTTTCTTCAGGTAAAATTCTCTTCCCGGCCAGTTGCATAATTTGTCGGCGAAATGAACCGGCATGTTTGAATATATTTTCATCTGCATCCTGTCTCAATTTAGAGATTTGTCCGGCCAGATCAGGGTTAACAGATGATGCAGCATTGTTTACAGTTGAGTGGAATTTAAACAGGATTTTATCTAAATCATCAAAATCAAATAGTTCCAGAATCTGATCGGCCTGGAATTCGTGTTTTGACCTGAAAAGTTCATCTTCAGAAATCTGATTATCATCAAAATCCGAAGTAAATTTCTGAATGACATGATCTACTTTTACACTACGGTCACTTATCTCAGAACTCAGTATCAGCCCTTCAAAAGTACGGCAACGGCTAAGAGCAACATATACCTGCCCATGTGCAAATGCTGCATGGGCGTCAACCACAACTTTGTCGAAACTTAGACCCTGACTTTTGTGTATGGTGATGGCCCATGCCAGTTTAAGCGGAAACTGAATAAAGGATCCCAGCTGCTCTTCTTCTATCTCCTTACTTCCTTCATTGAGGCTGTATTTTATGTTTTTCCATTCGAGTCGTTCTACCTCAATTAAGTCTTCGTCATCTTCACATTCAACAAAAATTCGGTCTTTTTCCATACTTTGAATGGTGCCGATTTTGCCATTGAAGAATCTTTTTTCGTAGGACTCGTCATTTTTCACAAACATAACCTGTGCTCCTGTTTTAAGCTCCAGTTCCAGATGAGTAGGATAAGAGTATTCAGGGAAAACACCATCAATTTTGGCAGTGAACTTTTCTGAAGTCCCGCCAAGATGATTCAGCTTTTCAGCATTAATGTTATCAGCCTGGGCATTATGTGTACATAGAATAATGGTTCCTTCAAGGTCTTCAGGAAGCAAATCAGGGCTGAACCGGCTATTGAGCAACTCACGGCTGTGATCTGTTAACCCACTGTGGCGAACACTCTCGAGAAGGTCAATAAAGTTCTTATCGCTTTGTCTGAACACTTTTTTTAATTCAATTTGTACCGGGTTGGCTTTTTGATAGGCCAGACTGCTGAAAAAATACACAGAACGATAGTATGGTTTTAATATACTCCATTCATTTTCTCTTATTACAGGGGGCAATTGATGTAAATCGCCGATCATAAGCAATTGTACACCGCCAAATAGCTTGTTCCGATCGCGAAACCTTCTTAAAATGCCATCAATAGCATCAAGTATATCGGGACGCACCATGCTGATCTCATCAATTACAAGCAAATCAATACTTTGTAATAGTTTGATTTTGTTTTTCCGAAAATGAATGGACCGGAGGGTTTCATTTATGGTGCCGTCTGTGGAAGGAACCAGCGGACCGAATGGCAACTGAAAAAGGGAGTGCAGGGTAACGCCACCTGCGTTGATTGCTGCCACCCCTGTAGGGGCTGCAACAGCTATTCTTTTTGGGCAGTTCTTTCGCAGATTGTGCAAAAAAGTGGTCTTTCCGGTGCCGGCTTTTCCCGTTAGAAAAACATGACGGTGGCTCTGTAATACAAAGTCATAGGCCAGTTTCAGTTCTGTGCTCCCGTTATTATTCATAGACTTATCAAAGATAATCAAAGGAGGCGAATTGGAACGCTTTTGTTATTAACTTAGATCTTAGATGCGGATTTTCGTCCTTATACGTTAGTTTATTGTTTAGCACTGAAAATGTGGCTTAACTTCAGACTTCCGAAGTCTCTAATACTTCTGAAGTCTCCGGCTTTTGATATTTGCTGATCAAAATACTCTATCTGCGTTTATCCGTAAAAAATGTTTACAGCGTAAATCTGCGTCTACTTTCCACTTTCCACTAAAGCCCATAAATCTCAATCCAATAAGCATGTTCGCTTTCAATCATCCGGATTCGCTCAGCAATCATGTTTTCAATATTATTGATTTTCTGATTATTTAAAATCACATAAGGATATGACTGACTCTTTAATGTAGGGAGGTATTTATACAAATCAGGAACTTCTCTTCTGAATTCAGGCAGATATACATAAGCACCGGTAACCTGACTTGCACTGTCTCCCTCAGTTATCGTACTTATACATTGAAAAACGAGAGGATAACTATACATGAGCCAGGTTTGCTGGTTAAAAATGACAGAATTATGGAGAATAAATCCGGTAAAAGCTGAATTCACAAGTTCTTCCCGTGATAAGAGGCTTAAATCCGGGTGCAAATGATCGGGGAAATAGGGTTCCAGTAATTCTTCATCCTCATATGCCATTATTTTTCCGTCTGTGAAAGCCTGGTTTACAGTACCGGGGAATGATTTCTTTCCTTCCGGGAAAAAGATTTTCGCCCCTGAAAAACTACTGTCGACAAATAATTTGGTAATGAAACCTCTGCTAATATCGAATTTGTCAATATAGAACTGCTCTGCACTTGGTGGTTTCATTCGATAATCGACCTTGCGTATCAGAGCACCGTCATAACTGTATTCATTTCTGACACTATCGGGTTTTCCATCGGTATATGTCGATTCCATTTTTAACCGGGAGCCATGAAAATATACTTTGCGTGCACCTTCATATAAACCGTATTTGAAATGTGCTGTAGAACGCAAATCTCCGTTTTCATAATACTCCGTTTGTTCTCCGTGTTTCACCCCTCTGCGGAATTTTACCACACCGTTAATCTTTTCCCCCGTTGGCATATCATCAGTAAAGGTCATGTCGTAATTCATATAGTTGAAATAGACCTTCCCTCTGCCAAATAGTACGCCTCCTTTGCCGGGGTTCTTAACTCTTTTCACGGTAGTTGACCCGTATTTGTTAAATGAAATATGTAGCTTTCCTTTTCCGTCACTGCTGTATAGCAGCCATTTACCTGTTCGCTGATTGTTTTTGTATTCTCCCTTGGCCTTAATCTTTCCGTTTGAATAATACACGGTATAGGCTCCATTTAAAATCCCGTTTTCCCAGGTGCTGATGATACTGTCACCATCAATAATGCTGGTTTGAGTTCCCGAGAAGGAGGAAAAATCCCTCATGGTTTTTGTGTCCGGTAATTGAGTTTCCTGCGCCTGCAGAAAATGTACCGCGAGTATAAAGAGTAATACAGTAATTGCTTTCACTTAATATGCTTTGTACAAAGATAGGTTTTTGTTCTGTGATGAATAAATAATGTAAAATGTATAATGATTATTGTTAACCCATTGAAGTAATGCATTTCTATTTCTCTATTTTGTGGAATTTTGACGCAGATACACACGGCCTCTTGTATTTTACTGATCAACGCTGATCATGTTTGGCAAATCTGCTAATCAAGTACGAACCAAATCAGTGTATATCCGTATATTTATTGATACTGCGTTAATCAGCGTCTTAAATCACAAATCTACAATCATCAATCATAAATCCCTTACCTTTGCACCGTGCTGAACAAAATCTTATATTACGTTGTTTTAATGCCGTTTGCGCATTTGCCCATGCCGATTCTCTATGGTATCTCAGATTTTTTCTATCTGATTCTGCTTACGTTTTTTCCTTATCGCAAGGAGGTGATTATTAGAAATCTCGATCGCTGTTATCCTGAGCTCTCAAAGAAGGAGAAACGAAAACTAATGCGGAAAAACTATTTCCACCTGAGTAATATTCTGGCTGAGGGGATTAAAAACCTGAGTATCTCAAAGAATAGGCTTCAGAAGCGATTTGTAATTGATAATGTTGAGATCTTTGATAAGTTTTTTGAAGAAGGCAAGAGTGTAATTATTGCCTCATCGCATTACAGCAATTGGGAGTATTTGATTACAGTGCAGAACCTTGCAATAAAACAAAGAGCAATTGGTATAGGTAAACCGCTTTCAAAAAAGTTTATGAACCGGAAGATTAATGCTTTGCGCGAAAGAAATGGAATGAAGGTGGTGAGTGCGAAAAACTACAAAGAAGAGATTACACGCAGAATGGAAGAGGGTGAACTTATGGCCATTCTTGCTTTGGCCGATCAGGCGCCCTCAAGAAAAAATGCGTACTGGACAAAATTCTATGATAAAGAAACTTCATGGACTTTTGGTCCTGAATACATGGCGCATCAGTTTGATTTTCCGGTGGTGTTTTTAAAAACAAAGCGAATTAAGCGGGGTTATTACAGTTCGGAAGCCAGTATTATTACTGCTGAGCCCACTAAAGAACCTTATGGAAGTATAACCGAAACTTATGTTGGCCTTATGGAACAGCAGATTAAGGAAAAGCCGGAATATTGGCTGTGGACCCATAAGCGGTTCAGGCATGAGACTCCTGAGAATCTGGATGAGGTAAAACAAAAGCACCGCGAACATTTTTATAAGCGTTTTGGAAAGATCTAACTGCTTTCTGCCCTCGATAAAAATCTGTACCTTCGCAATTAGAATTAAAATCAATAACGATCATGAAAAAACTGCTTATTGCATTTGTTTTGGTGTTGGCTTCAAATTTAATATTTGCTCAAAACACTACTTATCAGGGAGTAGTGGAAGAATTTTTTAAACTATACGAAGAAAATGGTCCGAATGAAGCCGTAGATTTTATTTTTTCAACCAATAAGTATCTGGAAAGCAATACAGATCAGGTAACAGCCATTAAGCTTAAACTTGGTACTGCGGTAGCTGTAATTGGTGAGTATTCCGGGTATGAGCCGGTCATTGTGAAGGAAATAGGCCAAAGCATGGTGCAGGGGACCTATATGGTGAAATATGCTCGTCAGCCATTATTCTTTACATTCATAATGTACAAACCTGACAAATACTGGCAAATTCAAACCCTGCGCTTCGATGATAAACTCACCGATGAGCAGATTGATCGCTTTGAGAATAAGGCAGAATAATTACTGCTTCGAAATCATTGTTCTGTACTGTGTGTTGGCATTCTCTACATGCAAGAGATAGTTTCCGGCCGGAATCTGGCTGATGTTTATTTTGAATACTTTATCTGAAGCCTGACCGTTTGCAACTACTCTGCCCTGAAGATCAAATACCATCCAGTTTATATCGCTGCCCTGAATTTCTTTTAATACAACATTAAGCAAATCTTGTGTGGGATTTGGATAAACCAGCATTGCAGTGTGCGCTTCTTCAATGCCTACATTTGAATTGTATGAGTCGGAATACAATGGGCTCTCCCAGATTCCACGGCCATATGTGGCAGCAACAATCTTTTGGGCATTGTATTGAATTTCAAGTTCATTCACAACAACCGAAGGCATGCCTGTGTTATACATAATCCATGGAGTGGCAGTTTGCAATAATGAATCGTTGGTATAAAACACGCCAATATCACTACCCGCATATATTCCGTTAATGGTGTCGCCCGATGCATTTGTGCCGCTTTGATGAATAATACAATTGAACGGAACATTGGGGAGGTTCTCTGAAATATTGGTCCATGTGGTTCCGGCATCATCGGTCATATACACTTTTTTACCGTCTTCAAATCCACTGAAAGTCACATATATCTTTTCGGGATCGTATGAGTCGGCAGCAATGTAGGTTAAGTATGCCTGGCTCATTGGAAGTGTGCCCTTGATGCTTGTCCAGCTTTGTCCGGCATCTGATGTTTTATAAATATCGCCAATATTTGCAGCATATATGTATCCCGGGTTGGTAGGACTTATTGCGAGGCTTGTAAGGGGGTATGAAGTGGAGAA
>PKSX01000253.1 GCA_002869435.1 Marinilabiliales bacterium
AAGGGCAAAAACGGGAACGGGCAGATCCGTGCCCAGGAAGTGGTTTGCAGCAAGGCCGAAAGTAAGTCCAAGTACAGCTCCGACAAATAGTGTGGGTGCAAATACACCTCCAATACCTCCTGCTATGAAAGTGAGGGTCATGGTAATGACTTTCAGAAATATTGTCAGGAGAAGAATGCCGATTATGAGCAGAAAATTGGAGTCAGCGTTGCCTATTAAAATGCTGTCGGAGTAAATAAAACTATAATCTCCGTTCAGGGCCATGTTAATAGGGCCGTATCCTTCTCCATATAGCGATGGGAAGAGGAAAAGCAGTATACCGAGTGCGGAGCCGGCAATAAAAAGTCTTATAATCCAGGATCTAATTTTGTCAAAAACCCTCGACAGGCCCGAATACACTTTAAAATAATAGAGGCCGAAAAGTCCACCCAATATACCTATGATGATGAAAAACGGAACTTCGTTAAAAGACAATGAGTAGTCGATGGCAACCGGGTACACAACATCTTTGCCCAAAAAGAAAAATGAAGTGAGTACTGCGCTTGAACTGGCCAGAAGCAAAGCAATGAGTGAAGACATGGTAAGATCGAGCATGAAAATTTCGAGTACATATACCACACCGGTAATAGGTGCTTTGAAAATGGCTGCCATGGCTGCGGTTGATGCAGCACCGAGTAATAAAACGGTTTCTTTATAATTGAGGTGAAAAACGCGGGCAACATTCGATCCGATTCCGGCGCCTGTAGCAACAGTTGGACCCTCGAGTCCTACTGAACCACCAAAACCTACTGTAAATGTAGTAGTGACAATTGAAGAGAACAGGTTATGTGCTTCCAGCTTACCACCTTTTTTGGCAATGGCATATAAAACACTGGGAATACCGTGGCCAACCCTTTTCTTGATGATGAAATTCATAAAGAGAACCGCCAAGCCAATACCTATAATGGGAAAAATGAAATAGAGAAAGTTTCCCACCTGCCCGGCAATATTATCGGTAAGCAAAGTGCGGATAAAATGTACCGAGTTTTTAATAAGTACGGCACCAATACCTGCCAGAACACCAATAATAAGGCTGAGAATAAGAATGAAGTTCTTATTACTTATATTGCGCATTCTCCATACCAGAAAGCGGGTAAATATGTTCCGTTTATCACTCATTTCGGGGGCAAATGTACAAATTATACTCTCTTTTCTTTAATTTGACAATTTGAAAGTGAGTTAATTTGATAATTGCGGGGCATTAAACTTTGTTCAGATTAACCGGTTTGCAAAATATCGTTATTTCAAACAACTTTTTTATAGTAAATTTGTCTACACTAATAGAAAAATCAAAATCACTCACATATGAAAAAAGTTTTACTCCTTTTGGCCATGTTTTCTGTAATTGGATTGCAGGCGCAAATTACACTCACCGAAAATGAGATGCCCGGAATTGGCGATGGCTTTATACAGCTTATCGATACTTTGCCAAGTGCCGGAAATCAGCAGGTTGTTTTTGAAAATGGTGCCAACCATACCTGGGACTTTAGTGCCCTTGCTGTTGGTGATACCACCGGCTTTACTCTGATTGACCCTGCCCCAACACCATATGGTTCTATGTTCCCAACCGCAGATCTTTGTATTCAGATGGGCGACAGCGCATGGGCATATTTTGCAGTGGATGCAAACGCAGCTGAAATTTTAGGTGTAATTGGATATATGGATACTATCGAGTTTAATATGAAGTATTCCAACACTGATGAGATCTATCAGTTCCCGTATACAATGGGTACAAGTTTCTGGGATACCTACGGAGGTAGTGTTACTCAATATCTAGGTTTTGACCCGGGTTTAGGGTTTGTGGTTGACAGTGTTCGTTATGCAGAAACTCATAATGAATCACAGGAAGTGATTGGCTGGGGAACAGTTACTACAGCGCTCGGAAATTTTGATGTATTGAAAACACAGATTATTGACACCACATATTCAACAGTTCATGCCTATGCCATGATGACCTGGATTCCATTTTCAGCGGATACTAGCATTACCTGCAGATTCCAATGGAATATGAGAAATACCGGTATTCCGTTGATTGAAGCTGAGTATGAAATAGACCCGATGGATTCTACCATTTATAGTATTGGCTGGCTCATGGTTACACCATCTATCAGTATCGAAGAATTTGATGCCATTGAGATGAGTGTATATCCAAATCCTACAACTGAGGTTATTAGTGTTGAACTTGAAGGTTTCAGCAATTTCTATGTTAGAATCACCGATGCACAGGGTCGTATTGTAACTCAAACCGGACCTGCCGATGGAAATAAAACAAGTATTCCGGTTGGTGAGTTGGAAAATGGATTGTATTTCGTTACCACTATACTCAATGATCAGGTTCTGGGAAGCCAAACATTTGTGAAAGAATAATCTTTGAGCCATAAGTTATACAAAGAAAGCTGCTCTTCGGAGCGGCTTTTTTAATATGCCAATGTGCTAATTATTTAATGTGCCAATTATAATAGTGTAAAAACTAGTTTATGCGATCTATCGATAAACTTAATTAGCTCATTAGCACATTAAATTCTTTCCACTTTCTACTTTCCACTTTCCATTTTCTACTTTCTACTTTCCACTATTTCTTATCTTTGTTCAAACAATTGACACATATGTCTGAAATAATTAATATCTCCGGTATTGAGCGTCATTATAAGGTGGGTACTGTTATAGTGAAAGCTTTAAACGGGGTTGATTTTACTCTTGAAAAAGGTGATTATCTGGCACTTATGGGGCCTTCCGGTTCAGGAAAATCTACCTTAATGAATATCCTGGGTTGTCTCGATACTCCCACAGGTGGCACCTATGTTCTGAATAATCAGGATGTGAGTAAGCTCGATGATAATCAGCTTGCGGAAATCAGAAATAAGGAGATTGGTTTTGTGTTTCAGACCTTCAATCTGCTGCCCAGATATTCTGCCCTTGAAAATGTTGCTCTGCCATTGATTTATGCGGGATTTAAGAAAGAAGACCGTATGGCTAAAGCAGAAAAGACGCTTACTGATGTAGCTTTGGATGATCGTATGGAACATAAACCCAATGAGCTCTCCGGTGGTCAGCGTCAGCGTGTGGCCATTGCCCGTGCATTGGTAAACGATCCTTCTATTATCCTGGCTGATGAGCCCACAGGAAACCTTGATACCAAAACTTCTGTTGAGATTATGGGTCTGTTTGATGAGCTTCATAAAAAAGGAAACACCATAATCATTGTTACACACGAAGAAGATATTGCCCGTTATGCACATCGCATTATTCGTTTGCGCGATGGTTTAATTGAAACCGATGAGCGAAATCAGAATATAACCCGTTATCAGGATGTGCTGGCCACTCTAAAAGATGTTGACGAATGAGCGAAAAAGACTGGAAAATATATACCAAGAAAGGCGATAAGGGCCAAACTTCACTGATAGGTGGAACCCGTGTGGATAAAAATAATATCAGAGTAGAAGCGTACGGTACTATTGATGAGCTTAAATCGTTTTGCGGTCTGCTGCATGATTATATGCAAGCCGGAGACTCAAAAGATTTTCTGCGTGGAATACTGGAAGACCTTTTTCTGATTGAATCTCATGTTGCTACTGATCCTGAAAAAGCGGACCAGAAGTTCTTCCCTGAGTTATCGGAGGAAATGGTTTTGAAGCTTGAGAGGGAGATAGACCGCATGAATGAGGAATTGCCGGAATTGCAGCATTTTATTCTTCCGGCCGGACATCCCGCAGTAAGTACTGCACATATTTGTCGCACCGTTTGCCGCAGGGCAGAGCGTAGGGTCTTGGATCTCGTCACAACTGCGCCTTGCAATGATATTACCATAAAATACCTGAACCGCTTTAGCGATTTTCTTTTTGTACTGGCACGTTTTCTTGCCAAGGAGAATGGAGCGGGGGATGTTGAGTGGAGGGTGTAAGCTAAGGCCAAATAAGAAATCTCTTATGGAGTATAAGCATCTGCATCACTGATTCGTTGAGTTACAATGTTTATTAATTCAGTAACTGAATTATCGAAAGCAGTTTGACTTGTGAGTGTTGTATAACCGGAGATTTCGCCTTCAGCACCGGTTACATAAGGCTGTATCATATCGTGAAACGCAGTAAACTTTGCCGACAGATTACTAACGGTAAAAACTGTTGTAATAAACTCATCGATATAGTTATTATATCTTGCTCTATATGCAGAGTCGCTATATAAGTAAGAAATTAATGGCCAGGCAACATCACCACTTGAGCTTATCGGTGTGGTTTGCATATTTGAAAAATTAAAGGCTAAATTATTTGGGTTAATTGAAAATGCCGAATTATGATCCCATGGAATCCAGGTGAACAGGTTATTTGAAGGATTCTTGTATAAATAGTAATTATGTGGAGCTCTTCCGTATACATCCCAGTTCATTAATGTGGTATTCGCTGCTAACCATTTCAGAAAATGATCAACGTCAAAAATACTTTCAAGATCTTGCTTCCATTGACCTGGGTTGGTGGTTCTGGTATCTGATATTATTGCAGAAACAAGTTCCACAATATCATCCAGCGATGCGCCTGAATTGGTTTTGTTTGGAAAGTATGTAGAATTGATGTTTTGCAAGTCATTCAACCGACCTCCATCTGAATCTGGTTTGTAACAGTTTCCTGAACTGCTTCCAAATTGTGTGTCTAACATGGTATCGAAGATAATCTCTACCATAGTATACAGGCCAAAGTATACCGGTCCGTCTCCATAATCTATATATATCCGATAAAATGCTGTTTGAGCTGCCGGGATTCCAAATTCCCTGAGAATGTCAGCTGCAACTTTTTCATGCAAATAAGAATTGTCTTTGTAGTTGCTGGAAAGGGATAGCTGTGTAAATCCATAAAATGTTTGCCCGTTGATGTTCGGGTTTTCATTCTCGAAATGATTCGTTTCTATCCTGAAGGGGAGTTTACCCATTCCTTGCTCAGATGCATTCGTTAAACTTGAGTTTCCTTTGTATCGAATGCCTACATCATACCACTGTTTTCCATTGAAATACATTTGACAGGGTACGTAAATAGGTGTCTCCTCACTAAAGTCACCGGGAGCAGTTCCTGCATCTGCAACGATTTCTTCTAAATCTTCCTGCATAACAGCCCAATATTCCGGTTCAATAAGAAAATCAATTCTTTGAACTTCATTTTGGTTGAAAACGACAGCATAATTTGGGGTTGCATTATATCCATGTGTTTCATCCGACCAGTCTTCCAATCCATTGCCTCCGGAAATTATATCTTCTTTCATACAAGACTGTAGTATGGAAGCTCCAAGCAACCCTACCAAAACTATTATTGCCTTTTTTTTCATACTTACAGTTTAAATGTTAAGTTGAGACCGCCAATGAAAATGGTGGCAGGAGTGTTGTATTGCAAAGGATATGAGCCGAATAGATGTTCAACCCGGTAAAATCCCCTAAGTTCCATGAGATCATTAATCTTGTAGGTCGTGGCTAGAGTAAACCTGATTTTTTCAAACCCTGATACTCTTTCTGTTTCAGTGATTGACTCTACAAAATTGAATTCATTCCTCACAGAGGCAAAGAAACCTTCAAATGCAAAAGTGGGGTCTAGTTTCCATTTGCGGAAATTGTATTTAGTTTTTATACGAAGACGATACTTCGTTGTCAGATCGTTATCGGGTCCATTCCCAAACGGATTATGTTGTTGAAAACGAAATCTGTAGTAAAAATTTAATCGATCTAAACTGTGCTTATAACCAAGGTCCAAATTGTATCTATACTCATTTCTATAGCCCGAATTCCTGTTGTTACGAATGAATTTGTAACCTGCTCCTACTTTCAGATCTTTGAGTATTTCATAATCTGCTTCTACTTCAGTGAAGTAGTTATTCAGCGAAGTTGAATTGTTGTTGAACCTGAACTCCTGATTAATGCCGATGTCGAGTTTCTTGTCGAGAAATGATTTCTCTAAGGAAAGTGATGTCCACATTTAAAAATCTCTTACAGTCGTACTGTCTTGAGAAAAAATTGAGTTATTTAGAAATACTATTGATATTATTGCCAGGAAGACCTTCATATACTTACATATTGGCTTTATTGTTACGACTTCATCAGTCATCAATTAAACAAATATACGATTTCTTCATTTCTTGTGTTTTTTTCTCATTGATTCTTTTCTGGATAGAATGGTGTAAAAAAAAGAGGCCGAAGCCTCTTCTCTATTTGTCATCTTTGTCGGATAATGCGAACTTGACCGGGAGGGTGATCTCTACGGCAACCGCTTTACCGTCTTTTTCACCCGGAATCCAGTCGGGCATCATCTCAACTACTCGCATGGCCTCGGCGTCCAGTTCAGGACTTACCGATTCTTGTATAGCTACATTGGTTATTTTACCGTCTTTTGCGACAGTAAATTTCACAAAAACCTTGCCCTCAATGCCTTCTTTTCGCGCTTTTTCAGGATATTTGATATTATCCACGAAAAACTGTACCATTGCCTCTTGTCCACCCGGGAACTCAGGCATTTTGTCTACTTCATCGTGTACTTTTTCTGTTTGCTCAGGGGTTGCTTCAGGTTCTGCGTTTTGCTGAGTCGCCGGGGTAGAATGACTGCAAGCCATAATCCACACTGTTGCCAATACAAATGGTAAGGCAAATAACCAGCTTGTTTTTCTTAAATTGTTCTTCTTGTTCATCATTTTGATTCTGTTTTTAATGAAAGATTTGTTGAATTGGTTGACAGGCAAAGCTGTCGGGTAACCCATGCTGAGCGATAACAGTAAGTTTTGATATTTTTTGCGTTCAATTCCCCGGTTAAGAACGGCACCATCGGCCTGATATTCGTGAACACGTTCGAGCTCTTTTTTAAACAACCAGTATGCCGGATTGAGCCAGAATACTATTCCGATTAGTGCAATAAATAAGCGGTCTGCACTATGCCATAGTTTTATATGTTGCTTTTCATGTTCATGTACCTCTGTGTTTACCAGGGTGTTGTGAATAAATATCATTCGGAAAAAAGAAAACACCGGCTTGGATTTTGGGATAAGAATAATTCTTCCCGATTTTTCTCTATATGACGGAAAATGTATTCTCAAATAGAGTATCCTGCCCAGCCCGAAAAGCAATCGAAAAGCAAAAAATGATGAAAGAATTATACAATAATATATCACCAGTGATGAAAGTGGAAGCCCTTGTGTTGCGGTTCTTGCTTCCCCGCTATTTATGCTAATTCCTTCCATCACATACTGAGGAATATTCGTAATTGTAGGTGAATTTCCGAATTGAATAAATGGAGATGCCATACTAATAATGAAGGAAAACAAAATATAAGCCCTACTATGACTGTGTTTCGCACGGTTTTTCAGAAAAACCAAATATACGAGCAGCATAATAACCAGCAGCGCTGAGGAACGAATGAGGTATTCAGTTAAACTCATGATTTTTTCTTATTAATTTCTTCGTTAATGAGGTTTTGTAATTCTTCAAGCTCTTCCAGGCTTAAGTTTTCTTTTTTAGTGAAAAACGAAACCAGGTTTCCTACCGAATTTGAAAAATACCGATGCACAAGACTTCGGGTGCATTGTTCAGAATACTCTTCTTTTGAAATAAGCGGATAATAGCGGTGTGTTTTACCAAAAGATTCATATGAGACGAATCCTTTTTTTTCAAGGATTCTGATGATAGTGGAAACAGTAGTATATGCAGGCCTTGGCTCGGGCATTGCTTTTATAATATCTTTTACAAAAGCTTTCTCCAATTCCCAAAGAAAATCCATTATTTGTTCTTCAGCCTTGGTAAGTTCTTTTTCCATCGTTGCAATTTTGAAACAAATATAACTAAAATATTAGTTGAATGACTAAATTCTTAGTTATCGGTATATTTTGGTCAGTTTTCGGTCAAGTTTATTCAGTAATGGCAATATTTTGAATTATTTTTACACTTCTCATCAAATTTGATGTACTTTTTTTAACTTTAAGCCGTTAATTCAATCAAAATTGAAGTGAATTCATAATATGAGAAAGATCTTATTTGCCTTTGTGCTGTCGTTTGTGTCGCTGGTGATTTATGCTCAGGCACCCAAATACTCAAATGAATTTCTGGCCATTGGAACCGGTGCCCGTGCATTGGGGATGTCGAATTCTGTTATTGCCTCTGTAAATGATGCTACAGCAGGATACTGGAATCCTGCAGGGCTTGTTTTAACCAGTGCCCCGCGTCAGGTTTTTCTAATGCACAGCGAATATTTTGCCGGTATTGCAAAATATGATAATATTAGTTTAGCTGCTGTTTCACATGAGAATTCAGCTCTGGCATTTACTTATATTCGCTTCGGAGTGGATAATATTCCCAATACAACAGATTTGATAGATGCACAGGGTAATATTGATTACGATCGTATTACTACGTTCAGTGCTATCGACAATGCTTTTCTGATTTCTTATTCACGTAAAATGCCGATAGAAAATCTGCGTGTGGGGGCTAATGTTAAGATCATTCGTCGTCGTATCGGTGATTTTGGAGGCAGCTGGGGATTTGGTATAGATGCAGGAGCACAATATGATTTGAATGACTGGAAATTTGGAGCAGTGCTTCGAGATGTTACCTCCACATTCAATGCCTGGTCATTTACACTGGATGACAGAACCCGTGAGGTTTTTACTTTAACCGGAAATGAGATTCCCGAAAACAGTTTAGAACTTACAATGCCTAGGCTCTTGTTGGGAGCAGGGCGTACATTTGACATTTCAAATGCTTTCAGTATATATCCTGAAGCCGGTCTGGATATGACCTTTGACGGGAAAAGGAATACTCTGATAAAGACAAACTTTATGAGTATTGATCCGCATTTCGGTTTTGAACTTTCATATAAGAATTTCGCATTCCTGCGTGGTGGAATGGGGAATATACAAAAGGAGACCAATTTTGATGGAAACCTGATAACTACAATGCAACCTAACCTTGGAGTAGGAATTAATATTAAGAATATTCTGGCTATTGATTATGCTTTTACAGATATTGGCGATGTAAGTGTGGCACTGTATTCACATGTGTTCTCTCTTAAGCTTAATATCAATGGCCGCGAAGCTTCACCAAGCCTGTAATGCCTATGGAAAAGAAGTTTAGCACTTTTATAATTCTCATTGTACTGATTGCTGCACCATTCTCACTAAAAGCGCAGTTATATGGTAATGAATGGATTAATTATTCACAGCAGTATTATCAGATTAAAGTTGTGAATGATGGTTTGCACAGAATAACATATTCTACATTAATCAATGAAGGCATTCCGCTGGGTACTTTTGACCCCCGCCAGATTCAAATTATTTATAAAGGAGAAGAACAATACATTTATGTGCAGGGTGAGGGAGATGGAGTTTTTAATGCCACTGACTATATTGAGTTCTACGCAGAGAGTAACGATGGTTGGTTTGACGAGAATGTCTATTCTAACCCTGCAGATCAGCCGAATCCGGATTTCTCTTTGTTTAATGATACAGCCGTGTATTTTCTTACATGGACCACAAGTATAAATAACCGAAGAATAACGGTTGAAACAGATCGTAATTTCACAGGTTATACCTCTGAAACTTATGTCAACTACACAGAACGGGATAATTACTACAGTACATATTATGCAGGGGAAACCGATGTAAATGGAATTACTACTCCTGAATATACTGATTGTGAGGGATGGTTCGACTCACCCATGTCGATTAATACTCAAACCGGGGGTCCTCAGGTTTTTAACCGGACCATAAGCACTCCGTATGCATATTTATCGGGACCTCAGGCGAGTATTGAGTTTTTGGTTATTGGTGAATCAAATTATTCAGGACTGGCACCTGATCATCATCTCCTCGTGTCATATGCGGGTCAGAGCCTCGATACTACATACGAAGGCTATGTTCCAATCAAGGTCAATAAAATGGTTTCGCCGGCATCACTGGGAAATCCATCAACAACTTTCATTTTCACTTTGCCTGATGATCTTAACTCAGGTGCTGACAGGAATGCATTGAGCTATATTGAAATTAAGTATCCCAGACAACTTAATATGGATAATTATGCGAAAATGAAATTTTCTGCACCGGACGGTGCACTATCTAAAGCATATTTTAATTTCAACGGATTAAGTACGCCCGCAGTTGATTCATGTCTGGTATATGATATCACTAACCACAGACGTATTCTGACGCAGAGATCCGGATCAAATCTTCAGTTCCTGGTTCCCAACAGCAGCTCGGAAAAAGAGCTGTTTATTAGTTACGAAAGTGCTATTGTACAGGTGTCCTCTTTGCCTCCGGTAAATAATGATTTATTGAACTATGCAAAGTTTGTTGATTATTCCGACACTCAATACGATGATGTGGATTATATTATTATCTCGCACAGAAGTTTATTTCTGAAAGCCACGGAATATGCTGCTTACAGACAAAGTACCGGTTATAATGTGCTTTTAGCTGATATTGATGTACTTTATAATCAGTTTGCCTATGGTATTAATAAGCATCCCATCGCAATGCGGAATTTTGTGAGATTTGCTCTTACAGAGTTTGCCGATACAATACACGGTTTGTTTTTAATTGGTAAGGGATACAGGGCCGGAGATAGTCCGTATAATTACAGGTTCAATTCTACATATAATGCACAAACCTTAGTTCCTTCATATGGAATACCTCCTTCTGATATTATGATAACCAGTGGTATTGTAGATTCTTATTATCAGCCGGCCATTCCAACAGGAAGGTTGGCTGCAAGAAATTATACCTAGGTGGGTTGGTATCTTGATAAAATGCAGGATTTTGAAGCAGCGCAAAATGCACCATACAACCCTGCTGATCCATATGAAAAAGCATGGATGAAGAAAGTTTTGCATTTTGCCGGTGGTTCTGATGTCTCACAGTCAATGATGCTGCTTAGCTTCTTAAATCAGTATAAGGATACATTGGAAGGACCATATTTTGGAGGCATTGTTTCAACCTTTACAAAAACATCTACGGCTCCTATTCAGCAAAACACAAGCGATAGTTTAAAGGATATAATTAATAATGGGGTTTCTATACTCAATTTCTTTGGACATGCAGCAGGAATTGGCTTCGACATTTCAATCGATAATCCCAGTGAGTACAGTAACTACCAGAAATATCCGTTTCTGATTGCAAACTCATGTTTTGCTGGTGATTTGTATCAACCAACATACAGTTCATCTGAGGCTTTTGTAATTATTGAAGATAAGGGAATGATTGGATATCTGGGTTCTATTTCGAAATCTATTGCATCAGAATTGCATACCTACAGCCGGGAGCTCATAAGTCAAATTGCCCGCAAGAGTTATAATGAGCCCATCGGACTTGCCATAAAACGTACTATTGCTGAAGTACAGACCTATAGCGGAATGAAAGATCTTATCTATGAGATGACTTTGCATGGTGATCCTGTGCTGCGAATTGGTGGTTTCCCTCAACCCGACTATGTTGAAACATCTTCCGATATATATTTCTCGCCTACCGAAATTTCCTCTGAATTGGATTCTTTCCAGGTTTATGTAATTGCAAGAAATATTGGATCATCTGTAAATGATTCACTGGTGTTGGAACTCGAACGCAAGTTTCCCGATAATACTACCGAAACATTTCAAAAACTAATTGCTTCACCCGGATATGCTGATACCGTTATGTTTACTCTGGTTGTTGATCCCATAAAAGGAATGGGGTTGAATACTTTTACTGCCTGTATCGATGCGTTTGATCAGATTGCCGAAAGCAATGAAACGAATAATTGTGGAAGTACAACTTTATTAATCAGGTCAAGTGATGTTATTCCTGTTTATCCATACAATTACGCTGTAATTCCGGATACATTTGTAACACTGGTGGCCAGTACCGCCGGAATTCTTGGTACTTCAACCGATTATGTTTTTGAAATTGATACAACGGATAGTTTCGATAGTCCTTTTTTGCAGCAAAGCTCTGTAATAACACAACAGGGTGGCATTGTCGAATGGGATTTGCCTTATTCTATGCTGACACTTGGAGATTCAGCTGTGTATTTCTGGCGGGTCTCCATAAATGGAAGCGGAAACTGGCGCGAAAGCTCATTTCAGTATATCACCAATAAGCGTGGCTGGGGTCAGGATCATTTCTTCCAGTTTAAAAACGATGCATACCAGTATGTATCCTATAATAAACCATCGCGATTATTCGAATTTGTAAATAATGTAGTTACCATATCAGCTCAAACAGGATATTATCCCTATATACAATGGGCGGAAGAATGGTATAAGATCGACAATGTTATTAAAGGTCAGTGGTCTTGTACCAATTACAACGGTGATGGAATGAAGTTCGCTGTGTTCGATACCATCAGTGCCGAGCCATGGGTGAATTCCGATCCCGGAGCAACAGGATATGGGCCATACGGAGCCCTGAACTGTCGTGCATATGACTATTATGATTTTGACTTTTTTACCAATGACTCAACGTGGATGGCCAAGATGGTTGATTTCATTAATGCTGTTCCAAACGGTTATTATGTTCTGGCTTTTAGCCACAGAGATCATAATGCAGAAAACTATACAGAAGCACTCTATCAGGCTTTTGAAAGCATTGGATCCAACGTGATCAGAAGTATCAGTAATGATATTCCTTATATTATTTTTGGACGAAAAGGATACACTGGTATGGCCGATGAAAGACTCGCCCCCGATATTGCTAGCCCAGTCAGTGGAAGCTGGCCGATTAATACCAACTGGAACGAGGGTTATGTTCAGTCGACAACGATTGGCCCTGCATCTGAATGGGGATCATTGCATTGGGATGTCAGCAGTTTTGAGTCCGGAGTGTGGACTGACACCGTTCGTTTAAGCGTACTCGGGATTAAACTTGATGGTAGTGTTGACACTGTTATTTCTGATCTGCCTCCGCTTCAGGATTCGCTGGATATTCTTAATCTATCCTCACGAATTGATGCTGCTGTTTACCCTTATTTGAAATTGCACATGACCATCCAGGATGATAGTTTGCTTACCAGTACGCAAATCAACAGGTGGCATGTATTATATGAACCTGTTCCCGAAACTGCTATCGATCCCATCTCATTCTACGAGTTCTATAACGATACGGTTCAGGAGGGAGAAACGGTATCACTTGCCATTGCAACAAGAAACATTGGATCCGTTGATTTTCCTGATTCGCTGATGGTTTCATACTGGTTAATAGACCGTGACCGAAATATTCATTCTCTTTTGACACACCGCACAAAGATGCATCCGGTGGGAGATATTCTAATTGACTCCGTGTCATTCAGTACTACAAACTTTTATGGTGAAAACAGCCTTTGGGTTGAATTTAACCCGGTAAACAGTTTAACAGGACAATACGACCAACTTGAGCAGCATCATTTCAATAATATTGGAGAGATTAAGTTTTATGTTGCACAGGATCGTATTAACCCTATGCTCGATGTTACTTTCGACGGGGTTCATATTCTCGATGGCGATATTGTGAGTGCAAAACCCAATATTCAAATGATGCTGAAGGACGAAAACCGATGGCTTATTATGGACGATACTTCGGCTTTTAGGGTGTATTTGCTCAGACCGGGCGCTTCCGAACTTGAACGAATCTATTTCTACGAAGGCATGCAGGAGAATATGATTTTCTATCCGGCTACTTCATCACAAAACAATACATGCCGCATCGAATACCCTGGTGATTTTCCTGTTGACGGAATATATACCCTGATGGTTCAGGCACGCGACAAGAGTGATAATGAAAGTGGCAGTATTGATTATCAGATCAATTTTGAGGTGATGAATACACCGGCCATTACCGATGTGCTAAATTGGCCGAATCCTTTTAGTACACGCACGCACTTTGTATTTACTTTAACAGGATCGGAAGT
>PKSX01000157.1 GCA_002869435.1 Marinilabiliales bacterium
AACACAGCACAAAGCAATATTGTCTGCTCCGTTTAAGCGGATATCATTTACAATATGCTCCCAACTGGCTTTTGTTTTTCGTGATTTATCTGAGAACTTCATTCCACAGTAGACACAGGCTTTGTCTCTCTCAAGCACAGCCTTTTCAACTTCGGGTGGTATGTTCCAGCGGTTGGACATAACTTTACATGGTTCACAATTTACGCATTAATATCTTCTTGCGTGTCTTTAAATGTTTTACCTTCTTTTGTCACCCACTCCGTGAAACCATTAGAATTCCTACCTAAAATCATATTAGATGCAGCACTCGGGCTACTAAAAATTGCATCAGCGGAAAACTCTAGTTTCTTACCATTCTCAATTAGAATATCTGTTTCTAATAGTTTTTTTCTCATTTTTCGATATGTTTCAGTACATGAGGCAGATAAGTCTTTTTTTGCTTCACTACCTTTCGTGACAACGTAACCTTGATCTGATTCATACATAAACGCAGAATAACTACTCGTTTTTATTTGATATAGTATACTGTCAATTTTATCTTGAGAATTATCTTCGTGATCAACTTTGTTAACCGTTGAAGAGATTAAAAACTTGAATCCCATAATCGGTAAAATGAGTTTGACTTGTTCGAGAAAATACTCCATATCTGAGATATCTGCTTCATGAAGTGTTGGCAATGTTGGGCTATTACCATTTTCTACTTCAGCAGTTTTAGCATCAAGCGCAAGTTGAATTAATCTGGATTCAAGATATCTAATTTGAGTTTTTGTTAGGAGTTCGTCTTTACTTATGAAGAATACTAATTCATTAAACTCTTTTTTGGGATCGCTAATGTGTTGTTTTAATCTATTCTTAATGTTTTCAGCTTCTCCAATATATATTCTCTCTTGAAAAGCTTCATCATGAGGGTCTCCTTTTAAACAATAGATACCTGGATTATCAAATTCGGCACGATTAAAAATCTTATTAACAGAAGATCTTGGACAATAGATTGCTTTACCAACCCAATTCCCAATTTCACTAAACCTTGGCCCATATTCAGTGCCATCAATCATATATACTGTTAGTTTCTTTCCCATGGTTTTAAAAAATGTTTCAAATGTAAAACTACCAAATAATCTCCTTACTCTTTTATTACTTTGTGTACAAAGTTGCTTTTATTCTTTCTCAACCGTACAAAATAAATCCCCGCCGGCAGACTTTCAATATTGATTGCAGATGCATTTCCGGTATACACCAATTGCCCCATCTGATTCAGAATTTCAACGCTTTGCAGATCATCACATTCAATGAAAATGTATCCGCTCGTTGGATTTGGATATACATGTATGCCTTCACGATCCGGCTCTACAGGGATAATGGAGATCAAACAGGAAGCCGATTCAGGATACACGGCGATATCATCAGCTTCAGCTCCCAAAATGCTGTTTACAAAGCTGCTAACACTGCAAACAGTGTTGATTAGTGTGATGTTTAATGCTGTAGAATAATCTTTCCAGTTGGCTCCAACAGCAGGGTCATCACCCAGTTCGAGGAGTTTTGTACCTGAATCGCAATTAAAATCAAAGGTGCTGAAATCGAGTGTACGGATTGTGGCATCAGACAGAATGCGGTATTGAATGGTGAGATTATCCAAATCATATACCAGTTGCCATTTCGTGTTTTCCCAAACGGAATCCAAAACCTGAAAACTGTAATCGATCATGGGAATGACACCGGATCCGGGATAAGAATTTACCATATCTGCAGCTTTAACAAAACGGTCTTCGGAGGCACTTACGTTCACAGGAATGGGTGTTTAACCACCCCAGCCGGTATAATTTGAAAGCACATTGCAGGAATATGCATACGAGTTGTTGGCTATAGCACAGGCTGTGTAGCTTGACCCGCGGTATACCGTAAAAGTATCGGCAAGAAATTCTATGATTGCACGATCACCTGTACTATCCATCAAATGAAAATGAATTGGAAATTTATATTCTGTATCTGAAATGCGAACCAATGTATCGGCACTTACCGCTTCTGCAACAGACCCGTAATTATCAAGGATAAACTGCACCCACTGATGCGATATGGTGGCCGGTCTGCCGTCTGCCGGCGGATAGTTTGCACTGGCTAAAAACATATGTTCCACCACCAGCCCATTTTCATTCATACCTCCATGCGGAATATCGCAGCTGATCTGGTTGAAAGTGATGCTGCCGTATTGCGATACCCATGAAACCGGAGTTTCGGTGCTGGTAGAATCGA
>PKSX01000111.1 GCA_002869435.1 Marinilabiliales bacterium
AAGACGCTGAAAGATGCTCGAAAAAACATCTTCACGTTCAGTGGCATCCTATTCATTGTAAATGTTTTATTCCTTGTCCTTGGCGGAGCCCTCTTTATGTTTGCCAATGAGTTTAATATTGCCATTCCGGCCATGTCTGACGATTTATTCCCGACCATAAGTTTTTATCATCTGCCCATAATTGCCGGGGTCATTTTCCTTATCGGAATTATTTCCGCCGCATACTCTAGTGCCGATGGAACGCTTACGGCATTAACAACCTCGTTTTCGATAGATATTCTGGGTATACGCAGGCGAAACTGGGACGAAGACCGCCGTAAACGCGTTCGTCGCTGGGTGCACATGGCTTTTGCCGTGGTGATGTGGGGGCTCATCATCATCTTTGAAATGGTGAATGATCGGTCGGTAATTGATAAACTCTTTACTATAGCCGGTTATACTTATGGACCGCTCCTTGGGCTTTTTGCCTTTGGTATGTTTACCAAGCTTCAGATTAAAGATAAATGGGTGCTGGTGCCGGTACTTGCTGCCCCGGTTGCCAGTTATTTGCTGAGCTATTTCAGCGAAACCCTTTTCGGAGGTTATAAATTTGGCTTCGAATTGCTTATTATAAACGGGGTGCTGACGTTTCTGGGGTTACTGATGATTTCTAAAGGTCGGATTGGGAGGTAACTTGCTTTGACCTCAATACTCTGCATGAAACATAGGTCTTGTAAAAGTTCGTTTATTTTTGCGATTAAAAGTATGTTTTTACCGCAAATTCATATTGGTCTATAAAAATATCTTTAAAAATTGAGATGTTGTTTTGTTCATAAAATAGCAACATAGCTTTTTTATAATCAATTGAATCTACTGTTCTAAATGATAAAGGACAATGTTTTTCATTCATTAATAATGCATTACTAACGATTCTTGCAGTTCTTTTGTTCCCATCCATAAATGGTTGGATATATGAAATCAGCACCAGAGTCAATAGTGCTTTCTCAAATATATTTTTCTTGTTATTGATTAATATGCAAGAATTTTCCAATGCCTCAGCTATTTGAAATTCATTGTCTAATGGACGATAATTTGTACCCGAAATACCAACACGTTTTTTCCTTAAATTTCTTTCTACAGCCAGATCTTTAGTTAAAATACTATGAATATCTTCAATTTTTGATACTGCTAAAGGATTCAGGTAATCAGGGTTTTCTAAAATAAAATCGAGAGCATCTTTATGGTTTAATAGCATTATAGCTTCTTCCTTAGTTTTACCAGATGCTGTTTCTTTTTCCTTTAACAGACGTTCTGTTTCAAGTAATGAATAAGTATTTCCTTCTATTTGAGATGATTTCCAACTTAAATCGATAGCTAATCTTTCAAATTCTATTTTATATTCATTATGAGTTAGTTGTGAAATATTATTTATAAAAACTTCTTGAAGCTCATTTAGCTTTGATAAATCATTATCTGAAAATACACTATGCTTTGATAAAACGTCTGTTATAATTGAGAGATTGAAATTTTTCTTGATTTCACGTTCGTCAATTTCTTTTTCATAGTATTTTTCAAGGTCAAATGGCTGTATTACTTCATAAGTTGGAGAAATAAAATACTTTGTTCCTTTTCCTTTTCCTTTAGATGAAAGGTAGTTTTCTGATTTTAGTTTTGTTAGAATTCTTTTAAGGGTGGCATAACTAATAGATATATTTATTCCATCAAAGATCTCTTTAGAAGAACACTCTTTTGCTTTTTTTACAAAATCTATAATAATTTGTGCTCTCGCATCCATGATATTTTTCTTTTAGCTCACAAAGATAGTGTTTTTAGCTCAAATAGATGCTATTTTGAGCTAAATATTATGTTTGAGTGAGCTACAACGTTCGTATAAACAACATATCTTGTTTATTTCCGCCATGTAAAAATATGAAAATCTTTCGAAGGAGAGTAGGAGTGTATTGAAAATCAATGTTTTTCTTTGGGTTTTATCATGGTTCTCTCACTAAAGAGCTTTCTAAAGGCCTCGTTCCCATTCTTTTCTTAATAAATTGAGGTTGGGATTGTGTAGAAAATCATCTATTTGTGCAAGCATATTTTCTTCGTCTTTGCCCAATACTCCTTTCAATATTAGATAGTTTGATGCATGGTTACTCCGGAAAATAGTTGAGTTCAGTTTTGTTTTCGAAATAAAAGTCCTCATCTCTTTTATTAGTTCAACTTGGTTTAACTGAATAAAGTCTTCGGATAAACGTTTCTGAAAATGCG
>PKSX01000169.1 GCA_002869435.1 Marinilabiliales bacterium
GATACGATACGGGAGTATAAACCGGGCAGTATAGTGTTTTTTCAGGGAAGCCCTTATAATGAAACCCGTTTGCTGAACGATTTTCAGAAAGCATCGGATATACCCATGCTGGTGGCCATGGATGCCGAGTGGGGTGTGGCCATGCGTATTGATTCAGTTGTAACCATGCCGCGCTTTATGGCGTTGGCGGCTACCAATGACAGTGCTTTGATATACCATTACGGACGCATTGTGGGGGAGCAATGCAGACGCCTGGGAGTACATGTAAACTTTGCTCCGGTAGTGGATGTAAATTCAAACCCGCTTAACCCGGTAATCAATTATCGCTCTTTGGGTGAAAACCAACACCATGTTGCAGAGTATGCACGAATTTTTTGCAAAGGAATGCTTTCGGCCGGTGTATTACCTGTGGCCAAGCATTTTCCCGGGCATGGAAATACTTCGAAAGATTCGCATTTTACATTACCCGAAATTCCGGATAACCGTGCGGTTTTTGATTCGGTGCATCTGATGCCGTTTCGCGAAATGGTGAACGATGATATTTGGGGTATTATGGTGGCTCATGTTTACGCTCCGGCTCTCGATAATACGTATTTGCTTCCTTCGAGCCTGTCACGCAAGATCATACATGATTTGCTGAAAGAGGAAATGGGATACGATGGCCTGGTGATTACCGATGCGCTGAAAATGAAAGGCGTTACCCGCGGCAATAAAGTGGGCTCAATAGAAGTGCAGGCATATATGGCCGGCAATGATTTGCTGCTAATGCCGAAAGACCTTCCCATTGCAATGGATTCTATGGAAGCGGCTGTGCTCGATGGCCGGATCAGCGAAGCCGACATTGATGAAAGCGTACGTAAAGTGCTGATGAGTAAATTCGAACTGGGGCTTTTTGATCAGGTACAGGTTTCGTTAAATAACCTCACTGAAGATCTGAATAAGCCGGAGTATTTTGATTACGCACAGCAAATGTTTGACAAGGCGGTTACGCTGGTATACGACCACGATTCGCTGGTACCGTTTGCAGGCAGCAGAGCTGATGTGCCGGTGGTGTCATTTTACATTGAAAATGAAAGTTCATTTCACAGAGAGGCAAAGAAATATGCCCGGATACATACATTTTTTATTCCCGACCCTGACAAGACAGTTCTTGTAAACGAAGTGCTGAATAAGGTTTCCGGGTATGACACCCTGATCTTGTGTGTGCATCAGATGAATTACTGGACCCGTGATAATTATAAATTTACTGCCGATCTGCGTTCGGTAATAAATCGGTTTGCAACAAAGCATAAAGTTATTCTATGTCTGATGGGAAATCCTTATGCTTTCAGATCATATACTTATGCAAATGCCCCGAGGGCGCTCATTGTGGGGTATGAACGCAATCAGATGGCTGAGATTTCAATAGCAAAGGCACTTTTCGGCGCCATTCCTTTTCAGGGGAAATTACCTGTTACTGTCAGTCAGTATTTCCCGGCTGCAACGGGTTTGCAAACTCATGCAGATGTGCTTCGCGAAGCCCGCCCCGAAGATATTGGAATTAAGTTAGACCCGCTTGCTGAAATTGATTCTATTGTGCAGCAGGCTATCAGAGATACTGCAATGCCCGGGTGTCAGATTATGGCCATTAAAGACGGTGTGATTTTCTACAACAAATCGTTTGGCTATCATACATACGATTCATTGGTAAAGGTCGAAAACTCGCACCTATACGATCTGGCGTCTCTTACAAAAATGCTGGCTACCACGCTGGCTGTAATGAAGCTGTATGAAAACGGCACCATTGAATTACAGGCTCCGCTAAGTAGTTATTTATCGGTTTCTCAGGGAACTGATGTTGGAGAATTACATCTCGATCGCATTCTAACGCATTCCTCAGGCTTGCCCCCATGGCGGCCTTTCCATTTGCATGTTATGAATAAACCCGATCTGAATCCGTATTGGGTCGCAACTGAAAAGTCGGAAACACATTCGGTACAGATTTGCAAAGGGCTGTTTATACGACCGGAGTTTTCAGATACTATAGTTCAGCGTATTCTTCGTTCAACACTGAAACCCGATCAGGGTTATAAATACAGTGATCTGGGCTTCATTTTGCTGAAATTTATGGTGGAAGACCTTACCGGAAAAGACTTTGAAACCTATCTGAACGAAACCTTTTATTATCCGCTGGGCTTGAATTCTCTCATGTATAATCCCACACGTAAATTTGATCTTTCTGTGATTCCGCCTACGGAGGAAGATACTTTTTTCCGCGATCAGAGAGTTCAGGGTTTTGTTCACGACCAGAACGCATCTCTGTTTGGTGGCGTGGCCGGACATGCGGGCTTGTTTTCCAATGCCTATGATATCGCAGTTATTATGCAGATGCTGATGCAGGGTGGTAAATATGCAGGGAAGCAATATCTGAAAACATCGACGATATTGAAATTTACCTCTACATATTTTGACAAAAACCGTCGTGGTCTTGGCTTTGACAAAAGTGTTATGCGAAAATACGGTAATGCATGTATAGAGGCATCTGCAAGAAGCTACGGGCACTCCGGATTTACAGGAACTTATGTGTGGAGTGATCCTGATAACGGATTAATTTATATCTTTCTTTCGAATCGTACATATCCTGATGCTGAGAATAAGAAAATTGTGAAGGAGAACATCAGAACCCGAATTCACAGCCTTTTTTATGAAGCAGTTTCACAAGATTAATTGAAAGCCCCGCAGTTATGGCCAGAAAATCAAAGCAGCACAAGAAAAAGACGTATAAAAAACCTCCACCAGCTATCAAAAAGGAGGTAAAACCCGTGCAGAAGGCCGAAAAACCTGAAAAGAAGGTCAAACACTGGATTCCGATTGTGGTAATTCTGGCACTAACAACCATTGTATATTCCACATCTTTTCAGAATGAGCTTATCATGAACTGGGACGACGCGGGCTATATTGTGAAGAACGATTACATAAAAAGCCTAGACGGGGAATCGCTCAAAGCCATATTCACCGAGTTTTACATGAGCAATTATCATCCGCTCACAACGCTCACATATGCCATTGAGTATAGTATTGTCGGAGAAGATGTATTCCTGTATCATTTCAATAATTTCTGGATGCATCTGGTGAATATCATTCTGGTATTCTTTCTGGTGAAGATGCTGATCAGAAAAGGTTCCATCTGGATTCCAACCATTGTGGCGCTGTTTTTTGCCATACACCCTATGCATGTAGAATCGGTAGCGTGGATTTCGGAGCGTAAGGATATGCTCTACACCATGTTTTTCCTTTTGGGCTTAATTCAGTACCTCAAGTATATACGAGCCGAGAAAGGAAAGCTGAAGCCATATATTCTGCTCTTTGTTTTCTTTGTTTTATCATTACTTTCAAAGTCAGCAGCAGTAGTTTTTCCGGTTTTATTGTTTGCATTCGACTGGTTTGAGCGCAGAAAATGGTCGTGGATGATCATTATTGAAAAGATACCTTTGGTCGGAATGTCGCTCTGGTTTGGTCTGATGGCCATGAACTCTCAGGAAGGCGCCATGCAGGATCTGGCACCCATGCTCACCTTAGGCGAACGGCTTATGATTGTAAATTACTCGTTCCTAACTTATGTTTGGAAATTGCTCATACCGGTTCACCTTTCTGCAATGTATCCATATCCATTGAAAGAGAACGATGTGCTGCCACAAATCTACTTCATTCTTCCTTTGGCAACAGCAGTGCTTGGATTCCTGGTTTGGAAATTCCGAAAGCAAAGAGAACTCATATTCGGACTGGCCTTTTTTGCCATTACCATTGCGCTGGTCATTCAATTGCTCCCGGTTGGGGGCACGATTGTGAGTGAGCGTTATAGTTATGTACGATATATCGGGCTGCTCATAACCCTTGCTGTCTGGCTCGATCGGGCATTCAAGAAAAACAAAAATACTCTGGCGGTTATTGTAGCAGTGCCGGCCATATTATTCTCAATCCAGTCTTTTGATCGTGTAAGTTATTGGGAAAACGGAGATAAACTGTTTACAGATGTAATTGAAAAATACCCCAAGCTGCCTTATGCTTACAATAACCGTGGATTCTTATATTGGGATCATTATGCACTGACAGTATATCCCGATAATCCGCCTAAAAAAGATATGTATGTAAACAAGGCGTATCAGGATTTTACCACGGCATTATCACTTGATCCTGATTATATCCAGGCATGGAGTAATAGAGCAATTCTGCTTTACAATATAGGCAGGGTTGAGGAATCGCTCGATGATTTCAATATGGTGCTTAGTATAGATTCCTTGTATAATGATGGATTGATAGGTCGTGCAAATACCTTGTCGACCTTGAAGAAATTTGAAGAAAGTCTGCCCGATTACAATGCATATTTGCGAATTAAACCGGAAGATACCAAGGCTTATGTGTGGCGTGCAATAGCACATGCCAACCTAAAGCATTGGGATCAGGCTTTTGCAGATTTGAGGTACTCGCTTACGCAGGATCAGAACGATTATGAAGCGTGGTACTGGATGGGAATTTGCCATTATAATCAGCAAAACCTGGATTCTGCAATTTACTATTTTGACCGGTCAATTTCCTTAAATCAGAATTTTTATGAGGTGTATGCATGGAAGGCATTGGCTTTCCATAACCAGGGAAAATACGAAGAGGCTTTGCCTGTATTTGCACAGGCCATTTCTATGAGCCCTGGCGACCCGGCAAATTACGTAAACCGTGCAATTACATTGTATAACCTGAGTCGCTACGATGAGGCTATGAAAGATTTGCAAACCGCAGGTGAGATGCAGTACCCGCTGAACCGGGAGTTCTTTATGGCTGTTCAGAATAAAGACCCGTATTTGCAGGGGAAACTATAAAGAAGACATAAAATCGGATGTTATAAAGATACCCAAAAGTGAAGAAATGTATAGTCTTTGGAACACAGATTAAACAGATTTCCCAGATTTAAAAATTTTGCACTGTCTCAACTTCAATTCTCACAGATGCATCTGGTTCGCTTTCGCTCACTGATGCTAAATCTGTTATCTGTGAAAATCTGTGTTCGGAAAACTATTGTACTAATGGATAATCGGCTGGAAAACATGTGGGTTGAGTTCTGCCTACATAATGCGTCATAAAATAATATTTCCCATCTGCAACCTTCCTCCTTCCACAAAAAAAAAGCCCCTTCAAAGAAGCGGCTTTCTATAATTGGTCGGTTTTTGGCTTTGGCCAAATATCTTTAATTAATTGCTTTCTAAAATCTGAAGCAACTCGTCAAGTTTCGGTGTCAGAATAATTTCCGTACGTCTGTTTTTGCTTCGTGCCTCGCTGTTATTCGACGGATCAAGTGGTACATATTCGCTGCGTCCCGCAGCAGTGATTCTCGAGGGGTCAACCTTTGTATTATTGAGAATAATTTTGGTTACACTGGTTGCACGCATTACACTCAGATCCCAGTTGTCTTTCACCTGCCCACTTCCTTTATAAGGAACATTATCGGTGTGTCCCTCCACCATGATATTAATGTCGGGGTTCTCGGCAAGAACAGTTGCAAGTTTGTTCAACGCATCCTTCCCTTTTGCATTTACAGTCCAGCTGCCGCTTGCAAACAAGAGTGATTCATCCATGGAAACATAGATTTTTCCGTTCTTCTCCACAATGGTTAATCCATTGTTCTCAAAGCCTTCAAGAGCCAGAGTAAGTTTATCTTTAAGTGCTTTTACAACGCTGTCTTTCGCATGAAGCATGGCTTCAAGCTCAATGATTCTCTTTTCCTGGGCTAAAAGGTCTGCCTGCAACTGGTCAAGATTTTGTTTACGAAGATTCAACTCGTTCTCCAGTTTCAATAGCTCAGCTTCTTTCTGATTCAGTTTTTCCTGAGTGAGTTGAAGCTCTGTACTTATTTTTTCTGTTTCACTCATGTTTAGAGCAAGCAATTCCTGATGCTTTCTGTTCAATTCCTCGTACAGTGAATTCAGTTTATCATATTGAAAAATCATTTTGCGAAGTGAAATGCCGGTCATCGTTGTATCATTTTCCAGAACCATTATTTCTTTCTCCATCTGCAGCATGGTTTCTTCCATTTCTGTATTGGTGGCACTCAGCTCATCGTATTTGGTTTTCATGTCTGCCAGTTCCGCTTCAGCCTTTTCACGGGCAGCTTTTTCATCCTGATACTGACGGGCCGGTACACAGCTGAAAGCACCAAAAATAACAAGTAAGATTAAAATGTAGCGATAATTTGTGAGGATAGATTTCATTGTGATTTGTTTTAGATCAATGACAAAAATACGACTTTTTAGCAAACAATCTTCAAATGTTTTCAAGCAGTTATAAACCGGAAAAACAAATAATTATCAGATTTGAGTCCCTGTATTAATAATTTGAAATATTTTTGCATCCGAACGCAAGTTTGAAATTTAATGGTTGTCTAAAACAGAAAAAAGCATGCGAAGAATAATATTGGGGTTGCTCGTGTTACTTCCTTATCTTGTTTCAGCTCAGGGGCATGGAAGGCCACAGGTAGAAATGTTGCTGAAGGGAACTGTTATTGATTCCGTAAGTGAAAAGCCGGTAGAATATGCGAGTATTGCTGTATTCTCTATTCGCGATTCAGCCCTTGTTGGCGGAGGTATTTCAGACGTAAACGGATATTTTGAAATTAAACTGAAACGACCCGGCAGGTTTTATATCACAATTGATTTCATTGGTTTTAAACAATTAATAATTAGCCCTGTGGAGATGAGACCGGATCAGGGCCCGGAAAAAAATCTCGGACGTGTTATCATTATTCCCTCGGCTCAAACACTGGATGGAGTAGAGATTGTGGCAGAAAAACCATTGGTCGAGTTGAGTATCGATAAAAAGGTTGTGAATGTTGAGCAAAATCTTACTACTGCAGGTGGAACAGCTCTTGAAGTGCTCGAAAATGTTCCCGGAGTGGAAGTAGATCAGGATGGAAATGTTAGTTTACGCGGATCAGGAAATGTAACCATACTTATTGACGGACGCCCGTCAACACTTGCCGGGGCAGATAGTAAGTCTGTTCTGGAACAAATTCCTGCCGAAACCATAGAATCTGTAGAACTTATTACCAACCCTTCTGCCAAATATCGCCCCGATGGCATGGTGGGTATCATCAATATTATTCTGAAAAAGAAAAAAGGAACAGGCCTTAATACTCTGGTGAGTCTGAGTTTTGGAACATGGGACAGATACAGTGCTTCGATATCTATGAATTATTCTACCGATAAATTCAATATTTACGGATCTTATAATTATCGTGATGATAAGCGTCCCGGTCGCGGTGAATCTTCGTTCATATACTACAATAATAATGACTACCATTTTTTGAATCAGGATATTGAAACTACCCGGGGTCATCTGGGTCATAGTTTTAAATTTGGCGGTGACTGGTATATTGCCAAAAAAACAAGTCTTGGCGGAAGTTTTGGTGCAAGATTAATGGGCGGGCAGGATACTGAAGACGCGCTTTCCTGGTATCGCGATATTAATGACAGTATTGTTGAGGCATACTACAATAAAGCTATTGAAGATGAATATCGTTTGAATTATGATGCAAGTATCAGTTTTCAGCAGAAATTTAAGAAACCCGGGCAGCAGCTCAATATCGATGGTTTTTATTCATACAGCGATGATGTTGATTCAACATTTAATCGATTGAATTATCTTGAAAGCGATTTTGAGACCGTAATTTCTTCTGACGAAAACGACTGGTATTATGCCATTTCTCCTACCCTCCACGATATCTATAACCTGAAAATAGATTATGTGCATCCGTTTAACGACAGTACAAAACTTGAGGCCGGCTTCGATGGTTCATGGACGCGCATGGATATGAAATCTGAATATCTCGATTATAATTTTGCCTCACAGGAATATGCATTCGACAGTATTCGTTCCAATCATTTTCTTTTCGATGAAAATATTCAGGCCATTTATTTGAATTATAGTACAAAAATCAGAAAATGGGGTCTTTCGCTGGGAGTACGCGGTGAAATGGCGTCAACCAATGCACGCCAAAAAGACTCAACCGATAATTTCAGAACCTACAATAGTATTTATCCAACCGGTGCGCTGAGCTATAAGCTTTCAAAGAGCAAAGAGATTATGGTTACCTATAGCCGCAGAATTAACCGTCCGCGTGCAAGAAGTCTTAACCCGTTTATTGATTACAGCTTCTATCCGAATATGCGTACCGGTAATCCATATCTCGATCCGGAATATATCAATTCGTTCGAGATTACCTATGCCCAATATAGCAAAAAAGGAACTTTCATGCCAAGCTTGTTTTATAAACAGGTTTTCGATGTAATGACCCGATACCGCATCAGTTATGGCGATACTGCTTTTCTGATGACATGGGAAAATTATAATTCTGCTATTTCATATGGTGCCGAACTCATTTATACTTATAAGTTCTTCCCCTGGTGGAATGCCAGTATCAGTGGCTCGTGGTACAGGGTGGAAATAGATGGCTCAAACGTAGAAACCGATATTACAGGAAACAGTTTTGGATGGAATGCCCGCCTGAACAACCAGTTTAAATTCAAAAACAACTGGGAAGCGCAGTTCAGCGGCTTTATCCGCGGGCCCCGTTTTACCGGTCAGGCCAATCTGCGTCCGTTCTATATGTTTGATGCCGCTGTGAAAAAAGGCTTCTTCAATGATAAATTAGAAATATCACTGCGTGCCAGAGATCTTTTCAATACCGGAAAATTCATGATCGATTTTGAAGACGATACTTACGAATTCCATATGAAACATCAGAGAAGTGGCACTGTCCTTTATCTTGGCCTTACCTGGAAACTTAGCGGAGACTATAAAGAAAAACGCCAGCGAGGAAATGGTTCAGATGGCATGGATGGTGGTGGAGACGATATTCTATAGCAGTTTGAGCAAGAGTTTGAGTGTGAAGGTCAGTGCACTAAAGTCACATTTTACAGTTTATTCAGGATTAGTTGTTAACCCAAAAAATCAATGACGCCCTTCGACAAGCTCAGGATGACATTGATTTTTACTTACCGCACAAGCATCATATTCCATACTTCACAGAGTGCGATTAATAATCCACATTTCATCTGCGCGATCTCCGGAATCTGCGGGAGATTTCTTAGAGATCTTCGTTGGAAACATCATCTGATAGTAATTCATATTTCAAAAAAAATCATACCTTTGAAAGAAAAATTTCAGATATGAAACAGGATACAAAGGTTTTTGATTTAATTGAACAGGAAAAGATGCGCCAGATGCATGGTGTGGAGCTTATCGCGTCAGAAAATTTTGTGAGCGAACAGGTGCTTCAGGCTATGGGTAGTGTAATGACCAATAAATATGCGGAAGGATACCCCGGGAAGCGTTATTATGGTGGTTGTCAGATTGTTGATCAAACTGAACAACTGGCTATAGACCGTGCCTGCGAACTTTTTGGTGCCGAGTATGCCAACGTACAGCCTCACAGTGGTGCTCAGGCCAATGCAGCAGTGTTTTTTGCCTGTCTTAAACCCGGCGATACTTTCATGGGGTTAGATCTTGCACATGGCGGTCACCTTTCACATGGTTCTCCTGTAAACCTTTCAGGTATTTTGTATAATCCGGTAGCTTATCACGTTAGTGAAGAAACCGGAACCATCGATTATGATGAAATGGAAGAACTGGCCATGCAACATAAACCAAAACTTATTGTTGCCGGTGCTTCTGCATATAGCCGCGACTGGGATTTTGCCCGCATGCGTGCTATTGCTGATAAATGTGGTGCATTGTTGATGGCAGATATTGCACACCCTGCAGGTCTCATTGCTGCAAAATTGCTGAATGATCCTGTTGAGCATTGCCATATCATTACCACAACAACGCATAAAACACTTCGCGGACCTCGTGGCGGCCTCATTTTGATTGGAAAAGACTTCGATAATCCATGGGGATTGACAACTCCAAAAGGAGCCATTAAGAAAATGTCGGCTGTTATCAATTCAGCAGTATTCCCTGGTCAGCAGGGCGGACCGCTCGAGCATGTTATTGCCGCCAAAGCTGTTGCTTTTGGTGAAGCACTGCAGCCGGAGTATAAAGAATATATGCTTCAGACCAAAAAGAATGCCGATGCTATGGCAACCGCATTCGTGGAAAAAGGATATAAAGTGATCAGCGACGGAACCGATAATCACTTAATGCTGATTGACCTTCGTCCGAAATTTCCCGAACTGACCGGAAGAAAAGCTGAGAATACACTGGTGCTTGCTGATATCACTATCAATAAAAACATGGTGCCTTTTGATGACCGTAGTCCGTTCCAGGCATCGGGTATTCGTGTAGGAACTCCTGCCATTACCACCCGTGGGTTAAAAGAAAACCACATGGCTCAGCTGGTTGACTGGATTGATCAGGTATTGTCTGACCCTGATAATGATGCGGTATTAAGCAAAGTGAGGTCGGAAGTAAATGCCTTCATGAAGGAATTCCCGCTCTTCGCATGGTAATAAACATTTGAGGAGCGCTTTCGGGTGCTCCTTTTTTTTAATCATAAACCCTGAAAGATGAGTAAAAAACGCTTGCTGATTATGCGACATGCAAAATCATCCTGGGAAAACCCCGGTCTGGATGATTTCAACAGACCATTATTGCAAAAGGGAATCAGCAGAACTTCATTGGTTTCAAAAGCATTGATGGAGAATGATTTTATTCCAGATCAAATAATTTCCAGTCCGGCAGTGCGTGCATTATCAACAGCAAATTTGGTTATTGAAAACCTGAATCTGTCTGCTGAGATTGTCATACAGGAGCAAAACCTCTATTTTAGGGGCGAGGAGGATTATTTCAATGCAGTTTTTGCCTGTTCAGATGAAATAAATACACTTATGATTGTTGGTCATAATCCAATGATAACTGCGTTTTGTAATTATTTTCTAACGGAGAAAATTGATAATCTACCTACAAGTGGAATTATCGGGTTAGAATTTGAAACTGAAAATTGGGAAGATGTGACTAGTACTACCTGCTATAATTTTGCGAGATATTTTCCTAAAAAAATGAAATCATGAAGCGAAAAATACGTGATGATAAGACTTTATATGTAAACAGAGAACTGAGCTGGCTGGATTTCAACGAGCGGGTATTGCAGGAAGCTGCTGATCCGGAAAAGCCTTTACTTGAACGGGTTAGGTTTTTAGGAATTTTCAGTAATAATCAGGATGAGTTTTTCCGGGTTCGGGTAGCCACACTTAAAAGAGTTATTAAGTATAAGAAACTCTCGAAAAAAGCCTTTGGCCGGCCCGAAGATCCCAAAAAAATACTTGAAGAGATTAGTAAACGAATTGTTGCCCAACAGGCCCGGCTGAATGGAATTTTTCAGGGTATAAGGATAGAGCTTAAAAAAGAGGGAATAAACCTCATTAATGAGAAGGAGCTTAGATTCAGGACTCATAAAGATTATGTGGTTGAGTATTTTCGTCAAAAACTGCGGCCGCATATTTTCCCCATTATGATGAAGAATTATAATGTGGATTGTGATCTTCGTGATAAATCGATCTATCTTGCCATTGAAATGAAGGTTGAGGAAGTGTCGGAGCAAATCGATTATTCTTTGATTGAGATTCCAGCAGAGAGTCTTTCCCGATTTTTGGTGCTTCCGGAGTACAACGGCAAACAATATGTAATGTTCATTGATGATGTAATTCGATATAATTTGCATGAAATATATGCTTCACTCCATTATTCACATTTTAGGGCATTTACAATCAAATTTACCCGCGATGCAGAGTTAGATCTTGACAACGATATCTCTAAAAGCTTTTTGGAACAGATGGCTGACAGTTTGAAGCAGCGTAAAAGTGGTAATCCGGTTCGGTATGTTGTAGATAAAGAAATTCCGGAAGAGATGTTTCGTTATGTGAGCCGGAAAATAGGAATTACCGCCCACGATACTGTTGTAATGGGTGGTCGTTATCATAATTTTAAGGATCTTATGAGCTTTCCTACATTTGGGAAGGATAACCTGGAGTTTTCGCCGATGCCTGCCATTTCACATGAAAGACTTGATAAGTGTGAGAGCATTTTTGATGAATTGAAGAAAAAGGATGTAATGCTTAATTTTCCGTATCAATCTTTCCAGTATGTGATTGATTTTCTAAGGGAGGCATCTATTGATCCGCAGGTGAGGTCCATTAAAATGACCATATACAGGATTGGATCCGACTCAAATATTATGAATGCTCTGATTGGTGCCGCAAGAAATGGTAAAAAGGTTACTGTTTTTATGGAATTACAGGCCCGCTTCGATGAACAAAATAATATTAGATGGTCTACCAAACTTCAGGATGAAGGTGTACGTGTGATTCAGAGTATTCCCGGGCTGAAAGTTCATGCCAAATTGATTCTTGTTCGACGGAAGGAAAGCAGGCGTGACTTATATTATACGAATGTAGGCACAGGAAATTTCCATGAAAGTACAGCTAAGGTTTATGGTGATACGAGTATTATGACTGCTGATCAGCGCATTGGCCGGGAAGTGTATAAGGTTTTCGAGATGTTTGAGGCATCGTACCGAAATTTCATCTTTTCGCATCTGGTGGTATCACCTATGGGTATGCGGAACTTCATTAACCGCACACTAAACAACCTGATTGTGGCGGCCCGTGAAGGCAAAAAGGCCCACGCAATTATCAAACTCAACAATATTGTCGACGATGAAGTGACAGAAAGGTTGTATCAGGCAGCTGAGAAAGGGGTGAAACTCGATATCCTTATTCGCGGTATGTGTGTGTTGCAGCCAATCAATGACAATATTAAAATAAGAAGTATTGTTGGCCGGTATCTTGAGCATGCACGTGTTTTGTATTTCAATATTGACGGAACAGAATCGATATATATCACTTCTGCCGATTGGATGACCCGTAACCTTGATCATAGAATCGAAGTTATGAGCCCTGTCTATGATGAGGATGCAAAAGCCCTTCTCAAAGAAATGCTTCTTATTCAGCTGAAAGACAACGTAAAGTCGAGATACGTAAACGGAGAGAAAAATAATAAGTTTTACACTAAAGGTAAGCGAAAAGTATCTTCACAGATTGAATTCTATAAATACCTTCAGGAGAATAAACTGCATATATGATATATGCCGCCATTGATATTGGCTTTAATGCGGTGCGGATGCATAAGAAGCATTTATCTTATTAACCACGCCACCAGAGGCACAATAATTATCCATCCACCCAGTATTACGGCAATCATCCATTTATTGTTTTCCAGAAAGTTCATTTCATATTTAGTCTTTCCTTTCAACAAAGTGCCAAAGAAGCGTATCTCCCGAATTATATTACTGATTACAGCTGTCAGCAGCAGTACAAAAGGAGTTGGATCCTGATGTATAGTGTTTAATTCAAACCAACCCAGAATGAAGCACCTGGTGACATAGTAAATCGGATACCCTACAATCAGCACAACAATTAATATAGCTCCGAAATTCCATTCTCCTTTGTCGATGCTGATCATCTTATACGTTTGGAAAAACAATAATCCAATTACGAGGCTCCCAAGTTCAATAAGCGTGACCTCAATGAAATATGTTTCAATACTTCTGTTTTCACGAATAATAATTGAGATGGCAACAGCAATAATACTGAGAAATTCCCATAATATGTCTTTAAATGATGTTACAGTTGCCACATATCTGGATGCAAAAACGGTAACAAACAGCAGTGCGCTGATCCAGCCTACACCTGCCAGTAATGCTACCCTTTCAGGAAACATAATGGCCACAGAAAGAAAAGCAATAAAGGGAATC
>PKSX01000119.1 GCA_002869435.1 Marinilabiliales bacterium
GTGCATACCACATCTGTGTTAATCTAAAAAGCCTGCTGAGAGATGTCGCAAGACGTCACGAAGCATTATGCAAAACCCCAAATTGTGATACAGAGCAAAAAAATCTGTTTAATCTGTGGACGAAAAATCCCTGTCTTAAGTTCTCGACTCCCCTTCGACTACGCTCAGGACAGGCGCTCGAACTGACAGCCATTTTAGTTATTATGATTTATACTTTAATGGGTTTGGATTGTAATACTCCGAGCACCGGCGAAGCACGGTGCATACCACATCTGTGTTAATCTAAAAAGCCTGCTGAGAGATGTCGCAAGGCGTCACGAAGCATTATGCAAAACCCCGAATTGTGATTCTGAGCAAAAAATCTGTTTAATCTGCGCCATCTGTGGAAAAAAATATTGGTTGACGCTCTCAGGACACATACTTATATATCGTGGACGCTGAGAGGTCAACCCAATTAGCACATCTGTCAAGCCGAAGGTATAGTCACCATTCGTGTAATCCGCCACCAGCGAGTTTTACGAGCGCGGTGTCATTTTATTGAAGTACGAATAGAAGTGAATACTTGCATCCGTGAAAATTCGTGCCATCCGTGGCTAAATAAAGCCAACCCCTATCTACCACCAATCCCATCAGCAAATCAGCAAATCGGCAAATCAGCAAATCAATTACTTACATTTCCCAAGACTCCAGCATTTCTCAAAATTGGAAAGCACTATACCTATCTCAAAAGCGTTCTTATAAGGACTTTCGAAATCCATAAATTTCATAGGCATATCGTAGCTTATGGTACCGTCTAAAGTAAGGGTTTTCTTTCCGGCGCCGTAAATTCTGAGACCTGCCGACCAGGTTAAATGATTGGTAGATCGATAATGCAATCCAAGACGTGCACGATCGTAAAATCTGTAATGAACCACCGGAAAAAACAGTACTACGGCACCTACCGAGAACTCGCTGGTTCCTGTGTAGCGGTAATAACCATTGGCTACAATATTGAATTTTTCTGGTTTATCGATCAGAAAGCCGGCATGGGCCTGTATCTCACGTCCGGGCAACAAATTGGTATCTTGCCAGTCGCTGAGAATATTATAAACCGACACTCCGATCTGATTCTTATAAAACTGATCTTCCTGCCAGCAGGTAATCATACCTTGCCCCCATAAAAGACCTGCATTGAGATCAAACTTTTTATCATTTACATTTCTCATATAACCCGGCTGTACCCCAATACCGAAAGAAGCATTGTTTTTTAATGCTCTGTGATAGGCCAGTGAAAAATAATCGGCAATATAACGGGCACCTGCTGAATCGCTGTTGCGACGGTCATCCATTATTCCAAAACCAAAGGTGTTTCCACTCGATTCGGTCATTTTCAAACCATAACCGCCAACTTCCTTGGTGATTTCTTTTTTAATATCAGCCGAAATGGTATTCCACGTTAATTTCATTCCACTATGAAACTGTTGGCTTCGATAGTTCTCATTAATACGCCACTTGGCCTGATTCACACCCGTAAAAGCAGGGTTTATTCTCAAAAGCGGAGTCCAGTGCTGCCCTTGCGGATACTGAGCTTTCACTCCTGTTACCATAAACAAGAAGACCAAAACCGGCAGCAATATTTTCAATGATTTATTCTTCATAGCTAAAGCACAATACATTTTTATACGGGCAATACTTACAGGCATCTTTCGATGGAGTGGGCAAAAACTGCTGATCCTCGTCATGCAAATCCTCAAGCGCCTTTCTGTAATATTCCTCTATTTCCTCAAGGTTTTCTCTGGTCACCTCTTTCACTGCCCCGTTTTTCTTATGTAGAACGTAATAAGGGGTGCTGTTATTTTTGGTCAGAATAATATAATTTCCGGCTTTCACTTTTTCAACACGCTTTTCCTTTCGCATGTATAACATGGTATAATAAAGAAGCTGCAACATCTTTTCATGCTCAACCATATCAAATTCGAGGCCTTCTGTCCAAAAATGATCTGGCTTGTTTTTACTGGTTTTGAAATCCATTACACAAATGATTCCGTCGCGTTTCTCTATACGATCCGCAAATCCGATCAGCTTTACTTCACGTCCGTCACCAAGCTGCATAAAACCGTCCAGTTCTTCTTCAAGCGCCTCTACACTGATTTTCTCTTTTTGAATATCTGTTTTAAACTGCCTCAGATAACGCATCAGACTATCGCGTATAACCTCAGTGGCAAGAAACATTGTTCCGTATTCTGTTTCCGGTATGTTTTCCTTTTCAATCTGACTACGAAACTCTGATTCCGCTTTAGCAATAATGATGTCAAGATCCTTTTCCGAGAGTTGCTTCCCGAGAAAATCCTTAAAAAGTTCCTCAACAGCAGAATGAAGAACTGTACCCAATTGAGAAGTATCGGGTTCAAACGGATCCTTCTCTGCTTCAGGAATTTTTAATATACGCCCCAGAGCAAATTTATACGGACAATACCGAAAATCCTTCAGCGCCGAGAATGAGAAACCTTTCGTATTGATTTCTTCCAAACGTTTCTCAATAAAATCCCTGTCGGGAAGCGGCATATTCTCAAATTTCGGACCCGAATACTGTATTCCAAGAACCGATTTCGATATTTTTAATTTCGGATACTGATGTGAGATTTCATGTTCGAGCTGTGCCAGATATCGTCCGGGCTCCTTACCCCATAGCGGATCAGACTCAGTATTATACACCAGCTTTACTGTCTTCGACCGCTGCAGCAACCGGTAAAAGTGATAGGCAAAAACAGCTTCGGTATCATACGGCAGCGGAAGTTTCAACTCACGCCTTACATCAAACGGAATAAAAGAATCGCTGCGCGATGATTTAGGCAAAAAGCCCTCATTAACACCCAAAATGATTACATGATCGTAATCCATCGCCCGTGTTTCAAGCAGTCCAAGTATTTGAATACCTTTCAGCGGTTCACCTTTAAGCGGCACCCGCAATCCGGCAATGCTTCGTTTTATAAAATCTGCCACCGGACCAATCTGTTGAATACCGGAATCCTCCTCAATGGCAAAAATATTTCTGATGGACTGAATGGCGGTCATGAGTTTCCAGGCTACCTCGCGTTCCTGAAAAAGCTTGGCATCGGTTACAGAAGCCTGAAAGACCATATGACAGGCATTTTCGAGCACATCGCACATCTGCGACCAGCTTTGCCAGCTCTGCATAACCTCAATCTCATCCACCAAATCAGCAAGTTTTGCAGCCGTTGAGTTTTCATCTGATCTGGATGCAAACATGATTTTACGCGGATGCGCCATGATCTCATTTTTCAACTGTAAAAAGAGATCGGTATTCCCCGATTTCATTAAGAACGGCAACAGCGGGTTAGACAAAAATCGTCGCAAATCGTAATAATAAAAAGATCTTCCGTCCTGCGATTTTGCTCTCAGCGGATTCAGATGCAAATTGATGGAGTCATGTATGAGCTGTCCGCAAAAGGTATCCCTAACCGAAATCCCCATGGAAACATTCACCTTATCGCTTATCGATTCGGGCAATGAATGCAGCAGGGGCGTAAGCATATCCTCATCGGCCAAAACCAGCAAAGTTTCTTTCCCTTCGCTCAGATTTTCTTGCAAAAGCTGTAATCCGGTCTGAATTTGCGATAGCTGATACGGTGCGCCGATAATATCAATCTGTTTCGGGTCTTCAAAATGAGATTTTAAATCCTTCTCAAAAGTCTGCGGCCATAATCCACGAGCCTTTCGCAGAAAATACCCGGCTTCATGCTGTTCATCATCGAGGTACATGGGGTCGTAATCCCACAAAATATCGGCTTTCGATTCCAGCATCAAATTGCTGATGTGTTTCTCAAATGACGGAGAAAGCGCATTCAATCCGGCGAAGCACACTTTTTTATACTGGTTTGCGGCTCCATTTTCCGCAAGTTGTCTGGAAGCAAGGCCGCGATGGGCAACCGCATTTTCGAGTAGAGTTTTTCTAAAATCGAAATAAATTTCTTTCAATGCTTTATAAAACTCAAGGTAGTTTTTTTGAATTTCGGTATCGGCTTCATCGGGGAACCAGCCTTCTATTTCCTTTACACGAAACAGGTATTCGAACACGCTTTCGGGATCAGCCAGATAATCGTCCACATCACTGAAATCGTTAATAATAAGGCGTCCGCTTGAATAAAAACGGTCAAATTCAAAAGCTTTTGCTCCCAGTACTTTCCGGTATGACTTATACAAAAGGCTCAGTAAAGTAAGCTCTCCTGCAGCATCGAGTCCGCTCTGACGATAAATATACTCCTCGATACTGAAAATAGCAGGAATAAACGATGCTACCTCCCTATTTGCAGCATTTTTTGCCAGCTTTAGCCTCAGAAACAGGCCTGAGCGACGGTTGGGCAGAACAATGCAGAAATCCTCGGGTGAGTCGGAATAATGCTGTTCAATATGTTTCGAAACAATATCGAGAAAACTCATATCAGCCATCGTTTGAAATATGTATTTAAATGATCTTCTGCGATTTGCAACTCATGCAGTTTGCCTACATCAATCCATTGATGTGGAATCAATTTACCGGTAATATCGTACGTTTCTGCTGCTTTGAGTAGAGACGGAACCAACGGAAATGCATCTTCACCTGGCAAATGCCCGATAAAATCACCACTGGCAACAGCAATTCCGGAATATGAAAATTCGAAAGCCTCCTTTTGAGCACCAACAACCATAATTTCATGCCCCGTATCTTTATTTCGCCACCCACAAAGCCTCATTTCTTCATCGAAAAGCAGTTTACGGGCACTTTCTCTTTCTTTCACAATCATCATAAAATCTCCGAAAAAATCGCTTTCCAATTTTTGAAAATCCAGATCACTCAGAACATCTACATTATGCAGTAAAACTTTATCCTTACCACTGAAAAATTCAGCAGCATTTTTCAATCCCCCACCGGTATCGAGGAGCAAATCAGATTCATCTGAAATATAAAAACGAATGTTTTTATTCGGATAATTTTCAAGAAAATCAACAACTTTTTCAGCAAAATGGTGCACATTGACCACTATTTCGCGAATGCCAAAGGCGTACATTTTTCTGATCTGAGCGTCCAAAAGAGGATATCCACCAACTTCAACCAAAGCCTTCGGTCTGTCTTGGGTGAAATCTTTTAATCTGGTACCCAGCCCTGCTGCAAAGATCATGGCCTTCATGTGATCAGTCTTTTAGAATGCTAAGTTTCCGGGTTATAACAATATCTCCGCTCAGCCTGATAATATACAGGCCGTTTTCAAAGTCACTTAGATTGACAAAAAGGGTCCTCTCATTTTTTATGTCCCTGCTAAAGACAATCTGACCCGCTGCATCGAATATTTCAAGCAAATCTGCATCCATACCCCAGTTTAATTGCACACCAAAGCTTGCAGGATTTGGATACATATCCAATATTCTTTCTTTGTTCTGATCAAAACCAGCCATCATACATAATGTATCAAGCATACTCAAATACATGTCATATCCCGGTTTGGGGTTCCCCACCGAGTCCATAAGCCCAAGTGAGATGGTATAATAGTAAAAATCAGTCGTCCACAATTCATAGTATGCCTGCATGGCAAAGGTTTGGGCACTGTCGAAATCAGCCAGAAAATCGTATCCGACCGCTTCGATTTGTGACTCATTCATTGTATGTATAAACGTTTCGTATATGAATTTTGACTGAAGTTGCTCGCTACTTCCCAAAGAATCATGCGTAGGTAGTCCCGACTCTTTAATCACTACCGGCATAGTACCTGCTGCAGTGAGCAAATCATTTATATCGCGCTGAACGGAATCCAAATCGAGCGAATCCACTCCAAATTTGGAATCAAGAGGCCAATAAGTAACCACAAGCATATCGCTGATGGGCTTAATCATGTTCCACATGGTCTGGTCATATTGAATTCCGTTTCTTGTAGTGAGAACTATTCCGAATTTTATGGTCGGATAATATTGATCGATATAATCCGACACATTTGTAGCAATAACCATAAATGAATCTCGCTCTTCGGGACGTGTTTTAAAATACATATCCACTTCACCACCAAGAGCGAAATAGTCAATAACATGGTGCATGGAGTCGATCATGCTACAAATGAAGGCCTCCATGTCACGCATCACAGTTTCATCGGTAAACGGACTCCCACAAACATAGGGTGGCATTCTATTCACAAAAGTGGCCGGGTTCTGAAAAAGAAAAAGATATTTATCAAATCCCAGCACATTTTTTCCATATTCAATATTATCAACGAATGAACTGAAAGTATTGGAATCAAGCATTTCCTGAAGCTCGCGCCAGTTATAGACCGAGTGGAAATAACCCATACCACGGTCGCTCATATCAACCCACCAATCAGATTTATCCTGCGCACTCCATGTATTTGGCCATACAGGTACAATTCCGTAATTTGTCATGGGACACTGGGCTTTTGCAGTGGAAAGTGGAAAGTGGAAAGTGGAAAGTACAATAATTATGAAAAGTAGTTTGCGCATAGGAGCAATCATATGAAATTTCGCATAAAAATACTATTTTTGAATGTAAATAACAAGTTGTTATATGGCAGAACTAAAAACAAAACCCAACGATAAAGACCCGAAAGAGATCATTGCAGCAATTGAGAACGAGGATCGTCGAAAGGATTGCGAGGCTTTACTCAATTTAATGTCAGAATACAGTGGCGAAAAACCCGTAATCTGGGGAGATGGAATTATTGGCTTTGGCACCTGGGAATACGAATACTCGAGCGGCAGAAAGGGGACCTGGTTCAGAGGAGGATTTGCCAACAGAAAACAGGCCATATCCCTTTATTTAATGGGCGAAATGTATAAGCTTGAAGACATTTCTCCCGAATTTGGTAAATTTAAAACCGGAAAAGGTTGCTTATACATAAAGAAACTATCAGATATCAAAATTGATATGCTGAAAGACCTTCTGAAAAGCAGTTTTAAGAGCATTTAATTTATGAGCAATAAGAAAAACAGAAATACACTTTTTAGTCTCATCCTCATTCTGACAGGTCTTTTTTTACTTATTCCCTCTCTTTTTGCATTTCCTGCTGCAGATGATTATTGCTACGCCCTTATGCACAACCGATATGGGTTTTTCATGAAGGAAGAGTATATGATGACCAACGGGCGTTGGGCAAGTGCTCTGTTTTTGCAGCCAATGTATCTTTTTGTAGAAAACACCTGGGCATATAGAATCATGCCCTTAGTCTGGTTGTCCCTTACCACATTATCGTTTTACACATTTCTAAAGAGTTTTCGCATTCATATTTATGGAACAAAAAAGATACAGATTGCAATATTTTTAAGTTTGCTATTCTTTTTCTTCAGTCCTTCGCTAAGCGAATCGCTTTTTTGGCTAACCGGAACTATAAACTACACGCTGCCGGTCATATTACTACTTTTTGCCTGGTCTATATTGAAAAACTCCATTCGAAACCGGAATATGGCACTGATTGTTGTTTCGTATTTCATGCTTTTTCTTTCAGCAGGTTTCAATGAAGTGGTTCTCTTTGTTGTGCCTGCGGCTACCTGGTGGTTCTTCCGAAAAGAGACTAAAGGCCTTACCATAATCACTACACTGATTTTACTGGGTAATGCTGCCATATTTTGGTATTCACCGGGAAATACACACCGTGCCACAGAATTCACTCATAATATTTTTTCCATTCAGAATATTTTTGGCATGGCTATGCAGTTTTTGAGATTCTCAATGATCTTTCTTTTCCTGAATCCATTTGTGTGGCTGCTTTTCTTTAAGTATTATAAACATGAGAAAAAAAGAGAACTATTTCCTAGGTTTATCTTCCCGCTGATAGCTCTCGTCCCTGCTGTTGTACTTCCATACATCGGAACAGGAATGCTGGGACAACACCGCACCATAAATATTGCCCTTTTTGTTTTTCTAATATTATTGATGTATCAGAACCGCGATGTATTAAAAAAGACATCATTCAAGGTATCGAGAATACTGATCTTAATCGTTTTTTCACTATTCATTTCTCAAAATGGATTCAGAATAGCAGAAGATTTTTATAAATATCGGTTCCATACTTTCAAAAAAATCATGAATTCATCATTAAAAAGTCTTGAAAATGGAAACGGAATCGAGATTTCTTATGGAGAAAAGGTTCCATTTGCATTAAAAAATCAATACCCGGTACAGGGCTGGAATGAAAAAAATATTTATTGCGGAGAAGTCTATTTCCTTGAAAGACAGAAATAAGAGAAACACAAAACTTAGATAAAAAAGGGAAATTTACCTATTATTACATCATTTTTATTCATAAATTTGCCTTTGGTATTATAATTGATTTTTTCCATGCCATAACGAAGTCACAAACCTTTAAAACTTATAGTTATGAAAAAGACAGCCTTAATTACCAGTGTAATCTTATTCTTCTCTTTAATGATGGGAAGTTTTTCAGCAGACGCCCAGGGTCCTTGGGTAATGATTGGTAAAAAGAAAGTAAATTACGGACCGGATTATGATGAAATGATTGTTACCTCTATAAGAGGCGATTTTAAAGCCATCAAAATCAGAGTTACAAAAGCAGCAGTAAACATGCACCGATGTGTAATTGTTTTCGGAAACGGAACCAAGCAGGAAGTGGAACTGCGTAAAAACTTTGCGCCGGGATCCGAAAGTCGTGTTATAGATCTTAATGGCCACGATAGAGTGATCAAGAAAATAAAGTTTTGGTACGACACCAAAAACAGATCCCGAAAGAGAGGTACTGTAACAGTGTTTGCAAAGCCATAACACAAAAAACTACCGAAACCGCGCTGAAAGGCGTGGTTTTTTTTATACCCTTACTTCAGTTTCTGGAAAATTGCTTTCCAATCATCATGACTAATTCCCTGAGTAGAAATAACCTCTGATTCAAACAATATATTTTTGAAATAATCTCCCAGGCTAATGGCCGATTTTCCTGGGATCAATGCCTCATAACCAAAAAGAGACTGTTGAAAACCTTCATTAAACAATAACCAGAACAATGGCTGTTTATCTTTGGATGAAACCGGAGCTATGGCTACAGGATACTTTTGCCCTTCGGAATTCAAAATCAATATGCGAAACGATTCAAAAACAATGAATGTACTTTCTTTCTGGATACCCGGTGGCAATTCAAGATCAATACGATCTAAGCCCGAAGCATTTTTAATCATTTCCCTCAACCGATCAGCATTCAGCTGCGAATGAAAAAACGCATTGTCAGTATACTCATAAAACACAAGATCTTCTCTGGAAATACCTGAGCAAATAAGATGAGAAAGGTTTTTATATCCGTTTTTATTTTCAAAAGGAAAGAAAAGCGTAAAATTATCATGAAAATTCAATAAGACATTATGTTCAAATTTATTAGATCCATATTGAGTTCTAAGTATTGAATCCGTAATAAAAGGAACAATCTCATGAATCTCAAGCTGTGCGCTCTCAATAATCTTTTTTGGAAAATCAAATGAAGGGTTTTTATAGGCAAAGCCTGCCCAGATGTTTTTATTGGTTAATTTTTCGGCATGATCAAGACTGCAAAATGATGAGTATTGCAATGGTGCTTTTTCGTATTCCGAATTAAAGAACTCCCAATAGGTTTCAGCATCACGTCCGGGAATAAAACGGGCATCGAGCCAATACATTAATAGTGATTTCTGATCAGTTACCGAAAATATCTCGAGATATTCAGGATCCTCATCTTCCGGATAATCAATATATTCCATCACAACCAGTTCTGCCGGCTGAACATATGCAATTTCTCCGTCCTTATAAAACACGGCATACCGAACCAATAGTTTATCTACCTTATTGAAATTGATGGGTCTTAAAGGTCTTTCTTTATCTGTTCTTAATATTTCGTGATAATCGTATGCTAAGCTCCGGTCGAAGCGAATATCGAGAAATTGCCACACAAATGGTTTTTTATTAAACGATTCTTCATTGGGTTGAAAAAGGAAAGTATAGTTTGAATCGTTTTTATCATAAAGACGTGTTTCCAGAACCACATAATCAGGATCATAGGCCAGAGCCGGATTATTCTGTGCCGGCACTTTTGCCGCCAGTATAAGAAATAATATTACCGCTAGCCATTTCATCATGGGTATAACGTTATTCCAGAACTTTTAGCATTTTCTGCCATTCATTATTATCGATTGGGCGGGAGTGGATGATTTCGCCTTGGTATATAGTTTGCTTAAAATACTCTAAGAAGCTCATTGGAGGTTTATTGGGCATAAATATTTCGTATTCAGCAAGGAGCTTCTGCAATGCTTCATTCAATGGAGTCCAGCACTTAAAATATCCATAACCGGAAATTTCGCCAAGTGCATTATATGTTTGAATACCCGGGGCAATGGCTATCGGAATGGCAGCGTCATCTTCAAAAACCAGTTCCATAACCATAAATGCAGAAATATCCTGAATAAAATAAATTGCTGTATCCGGCAGCATATTTCCGAACAAATCAAATCTGTTTTTTATAGTGTCAACTCCCTGAAATAAATATTTTGAACTAATCTTCTCATCAAATATTTTTAATGTGTCGTATTTGTATGTATCAATAGTCTCATCCATAGTAGACATTAGAATGACATCAGCAAGCGAACTGAAACACCTTGAGTTTCCCGGATAAATAAGTGGCAGATTCGGGTTTTTGGAAAAGATACTGAAGCTCTCACTTATTCCGGTCATCATAATGGCATCCTCATCATTATGAAATACACCCTCATCCATAAACTCTGTATCATTAGGTTTTGTTGGCAAAACCTTTATTCGCAATTTAGCCTTAGATACTGAAGATGGAAATTCAATTCTTGAATCCTGATCCGCTGCATTGAGAAATTCAATTCCGGTCATCTTTTCAGCGAAGCTGAATGAAGTAAATGTCATTTTCACGGGAACATCGGTGAGATTAATACCATGTACAATGTCCCAGTACGACCTGGAAGTATAATCCGGATGAGATGATGTATTTTGTGTAAGAAATTCCTGAAGCTGATTATTTGTGTTTTGCACAATAAACAAGCTGTAATATCCTTTGAGTAGATCCTCAGACCACTTTTCGGCAATAACAGTTACTGCAACAAGACGCATATGAAATGCAAGATTATCTTCATTATAAAATGCAAGATATCTGAATCTAACTTTATTTACTACCACAGAATCTTTTTCGGCAGGGCCCCAACCCCAGTCATCGTCTTCTTCAGATAATTCCGGAGAAATCATCTGCGCAATTTCATTCCATGATATTTCAGCATTCTCATCATCTGTTGAATTGGCTGTAAGTTTATTGTTTTCAATGGCTTCGAAAAGTAACGAAATGAAGTTTCCCTCCTCCTCATTCGAAGTACTAATAAATGGAATCATTTGTTCATCGCTGAATTCCAGCTGATATTCTTCCTCCATTATATACGCCGGCTCCAACTGTTCTTTATCCGTCTGGGCAAATGAATAAAGGGGAAACAAGATAGAAATGAAAAGAATAATAAGGATACAATTTTTCATATACATTCATTTTAAAAATAGTGAATGTAAATATATGAAATAATTAGTGTAGTCGCTTATTCTCCGAAAAATATCTCAAAAATATCAAGGTTATTGATATAAGCATTCTCGTGAGCATCGCGGGCAGTGGCATAATAGCCTTTGGTGCCATCGGGCGTCATCATAAAACCAATATCATCGTATGTAGTGTTTATTGGATACCCCATATTTTCAGGTTCCGACCAAATGCCCTCATCAGAAAGGGTACTGACAAAAATATCGTACCCACCCATGTTTTTATGGCCTTTTGAGCTGAAAAACAGCGTTACTCCGTCATCCAATACAAACGGACAATCCTCATCTTTATCTGTATTAATATTTGGTCCCAGATTATAGGGTCTTCCCCATTCACCGTTTGGCATTCGCTCTGCCATATAAATGTCCTTGCCACCATAGCCGCCCGGTTTATCACTTGAAAAATACATCACACTTCCGTTCAACACAATATACGGACTTGACTCATTGTGTTTTGTATTAATATTCGGGTTGAACTTTTGAGGAGCTTTAAACCTTTTTCCGTTGGCTTCTGCATAATACAGGTTATAGTCTTTCTTATTTTTATCCTCTCTGGAATATACAAGATACTTATCACCCTCTCCCATACTTGGGCACATATCATCAGATTTTGAATTGATGCGATAAGCAAGCTTTTTAGGTCTTGACCAGTTACCGCGCTTATTGAGTACCAGATACACATCTGCTTTATACACATCGCGAAGATATTGTCCGCCTGTCGTACCTTTTCTCTCCGTTGTCATAAAAAGCTTCGTACCATCTCTTGACAAAAAAGGTTTATAGTCGTTATAGTTTGAGTTTAACTGTTTCATATTCTGGACCGTAATGCTCTTGTTTTTATTGGCATAAAACTCTTTAGCATTGACCACATTTTCAAGCCAGTTGTTCACTTGAATTAAATATGCAGCATCACGGTTTCGATCTGTAAGATATGTTTTAAATTCTCTAAATGCCTTTTCCGCAGCATCAAATTTATAAGTATACATATACATCTCGCCCAGATACAACCATGCAAAAACAGGTGCAGATTTTTCCTTGTATGAATATGAATAATACGGATCTACCTTCACCACCGCTTTTTCAAGATATGGCACAATAATATCTGCCGGACGTCTCATGTAATAATAGCACATGGCCACATAAAAATTAACATTGGCATGCTTGCGATCTTTTACCAGCAATCGCTTAAAGCCGCGAAGTGCATTCTGAAAATAGCCAAATCCATACCACTCCACCGATTCGTCAAATAATAGCTTCCACTGTCTTTCAGCTGACTTCAACGGATCATCCTGCACTTTATTTTCATGTGCAGAAACTGAAATAACAGAAAGAAGCAATAAACTAATAAAAAGAACCCCTAATTTTCTCATACTCATAATTTACTGCCTAAAAGTACAAAATTTCCTGTTTACCGAAATAACAAATTACCATATTGCTTAATTCACTATTTATTTTGTAGATTTACACCATTAATCAAACCAATAATACAATATACCAACGCCATATATGTTAACTATATAAAAGAAAACCTAATGAATAGAATTTTTGCACTTTTATTAATTGGCTTTATTTCTACGGGTTTCATTTCAGCCCAAACCACTCACAATGTGATTTCTGACAGGGTTAAATGCACCTATACCACGGTGGATGGCCGGATTACAGGTCCGTATGTGAGTTATTATAAAACCGGGCAAATCAAAGCAAAAGGGAATTTTATTAACGGAATGCGCACAGGCACATGGATGGTTTGGGATGCTGAAGACAATTTGGTCGTACAACGAGAGTTTTCCGATCCTTTTACATACAAACAAATCATTCCCGAAGCTCCCAAAGATGATCCGGTTGAGTTATTAAATACCCCCGTTTATGAAATAAAGTATAACGACGAAGGATATATTGAACCTTTTCATGTTACAAAA
>PKSX01000071.1 GCA_002869435.1 Marinilabiliales bacterium
AACCTATTTAGATTAATTCTAAATTACATGGCAGAACAAGAAATGGATGCTCTGAACGAGGTAACACAGAGCGATTATAAATACGGATTTGTTACCGAAATTGAGATGGAAACCATTCCTAAGGGTTTGAATGAAGATGTAATTCGTCTTATTTCAGCCAAGAAGGAAGAGCCTGATTTTATGCTCGAATTTCGTCTTGATGCATATCGAAAATGGCTCAGTATGGACATGCCTGACTGGGCTCACCTCAATATTCCTCCAATAGACTTTCAGGATATCATATATTATGCAGCTCCAAAAGAGCAACCTGAAAAGAAAAGTTTGGATGAAGTAGATCCCGAGTTGCTCGATACCTTTAATAAATTAGGTATTCCACTGGAGGAGCAAAAAGTTTTAGCTGGTGTGGCAGTAGATGCTGTTTTTGATTCAGTTTCGGTAAAGACTACCTTTCGTGAATCACTTGCGGAAAAGGGAATTATCTTTTGTTCATTTAGTGAAGCGGTTAAAGAATACCCTGATCTGGTAAAGAAATATCTGGGAAAAGCGGTGCCGGTTGGAGATAATTATTTTTCAGCGTTGAACTCAGCCGTATTTAGTGATGGGTCTTTTGTATACATTCCAAAAGGTGTTCGTTGCCCGATGGAATTGTCAACCTATTTTCGTATAAATGCACAAAACACGGGTCAGTTTGAGCGTACACTAATAGTGGCTGACGATAACTCATACGTAAGCTATCTTGAAGGTTGTACTGCGCCGCAGAGAGATGAAAATCAGCTTCATGCCGCTGTTGTGGAGATCATTGTGATGGATGATGCTGAGGTGAAATACAGTACAGTACAAAACTGGTATCCTGGTGACAAAGACGGCAAAGGCGGGATTTACAATTTTGTAACTAAACGAGGACTGGCCAAAGGTCGTAACAGCAAAATATCGTGGACTCAGGTAGAAACCGGGTCAGCCATTACATGGAAATATCCGAGTTGTTTGCTTGTTGGGGATAATAGTGTTGGTGAGTTTTACAGTGTTGCTGTGACCAATAATCATCAGGAAGCAGATACCGGTAGTAAAATGATTCATATCGGCAAAAATACCAAGAGTACAATTATAAGTAAAGGAATTTCGGCAGGACGAAGCCACAATTCTTATCGTGGTCTTGTAAAGGTTAGTAAAAACGCCATAAATTCAAGAAATTTCACGCAGTGTGATTCGCTTCTTATGGGTGATCAGTGTGGAGCTCATACCTGGCCTTATGTTAATGTAATGAACAAAAGTTCCATTGTTGAGCACGAGGCTACTACTTCCAAGATATCTGATGATCAGCTGTTTTATTGCCAGCAGAGAGGGCTTGATACAGAAGCCAGTATTGGCCTTATTGTAAATGGATATGCCAAGGAAGTTCTAAATAAATTGCCGATGGAATTTGCAGTGGAAGCACAAAAACTTCTGGCCATCAGTTTAGAAGGAAGTGTGGGTTAATCAAAATTTGAAAAAAGACAACTATGTTAGAAATAAAAGATTTACATGTTAGCATTGATAATCGCCAGATTTTGAAAGGCGTTAATCTGACCGTTAAACCCGGTGAGGTGCATGCCATCATGGGCCCTAATGGAACCGGAAAAAGTACATTGGCTAATGTGATTGCCGGAAAAGAAGGATACGAGATTTCAGGTGACATTATTTATAAGGGGAATGATATTCTTGATATGCCAATTGAGGAGCGGGCCCGTTTGGGAATCTTTCTTGGATTTCAGTATCCGGTAGAAATACCTGGAGTGTCCATTACCAATTTTCTTAAAACGGCTATAAATGAGAAAAGGAAAAGTGAAGGACTGGAACCGATTAAAGCCAGCGAGTTTTTGAAAATCATTGAGGAGAAGAAGAAAGTAGTTGAGATTTCATCGAATCTAATGAAAAGAAGTGTGAATGAAGGCTTTTCAGGTGGAGAGAAGAAGAGAAATGAGATTTTCCAAATGGCAGTACTTGAACCAGAGATGGCCATACTGGATGAAACCGACTCAGGGCTCGATATTGATGCATTACGCATTGTGGCTAATGGCGTTAATAAACTGAAGACACCAACCAATGCAACTGTTGTAATTACACACTACCAGCGTCTTCTCGAATACATTGTACCCGATTACGTACATATTTTATATGATGGACGTATTGTGAAAAGCGGCGACAAAACCCTGGCTATT
>PKSX01000223.1 GCA_002869435.1 Marinilabiliales bacterium
GATAATACACAAACCATTGATAGTCTCTGTTATGGTATATATGCAGTAACGGTTGAGGATCAGCAGGGTTGTCAAACGGTAGATTCATTTCTATTAAATCAACCTCCAATTCTGCAATATTCAGGAAATCCAACACCGGTAAATTGTGATGTGGCCTGTAATGGAACCATTACCGGATATGCTTTGGGCGGTACTCCTCCGCTTATGTTCAACTGGAATAGTGGAGGAACAACTGAAGACCTTAGCAATCTGTGTCAGGGGAGTTACTACCTGACGGTAACTGATGCAAATGGTTGCGAGGTACTTGATACATTTATTGTAGAGGTCGATTATATCTACGACAATATTGATGTCTGGGCTGATGATGATACTATTTATCAGGGGCAGGAAACGGGGCTTCATTCCACCCCTATTCCGGGGGTAACATATACCTGGGATCCGCCGGATGGATTGTCGAGTATTTATGACACCGATCCTACCGCTTCACCGGATGCAACCACAACCTATTATGTAGAACTTGATGATGGTTATGGCTGTAAATACGTTGATAGTGTAACCATTGTTGTACTTGAGGTATTCTGTTTTGAACCCTATATTTTTATTCCCAATTCATTTACTCCAAACGGAGACGGTCAAAATGATATTCTGTTTGTAAGAAGTCAGTATATAGAGGAAATGTACTTTGCTGTTTATGATCGCTGGGGTGAAAAAGTATTTGAAAGTACAGATCCGCAATATGGTTGGGATGGCACATTCAGGGGTGAATTGCTTGAACCTGCTGTATACGACTACTATATTGAAATACGTTGCTATAATGAACTGCAGTTTTTCAAAAAAGGCAACATCACACTACTGCGCTAGACTGAAATGATGAGGATAATAATTGCAACCTTCTTGCTCACACTCTTGGCTCTTGCTGTAAAAGGGCAGGATCCTCATTTCAGTCAATTTAATCATCTTGTTTTTCACGATAATCCGGCGGCAGCTGGATTTTCTGAGAGTAAATACCGCTTTTCTGCCAATACTAAAATTCAGTGGAGTTCTGTGACGCAGCCATATCAAACTTATCTGGCCGGTTTCGATTTTGCTTTGGTTCGTCGCCCTTCACGACTCGATATGTTTGGAATGGGCATAGAGGTAATGCGGGATCAGGCAGGAGATGCACAATTTGGCACAACCGGATTTGGATTGTCATTGGCCTATATTAAAGCACTGAATAATTATAATAATCATTTTCTGTCTTTTGGGGCATCATTTGCTTATAATCAGCGAAGCTTTAATCCGGATCCGCTAACTTTTGATAATCAGTTTAACGGACTGTATTTCGATCCGACGCTCCCCGGTGGTGAAACATTTATTGATCTTAGTTTCTGGTATCCTACTTTTGGCGCTGGTGTTCGATATCTGAATAAATTCGATTCCAAGCATGAGTTTTCCGGTGGATTATCATTGCTTAACATAAATAAACCTCCCCAGTCTCATTTCAGTAATAATGATGTGAGACTCGACTGGAGATGGGTTGGAACGGCCAGTTACCGAATTGCAGTGGCCAATTCCAGAGAGGTAATTCCCGAAGCCTATGTCTCTGTGCAGGGGGTGTATCGAGAAATTTTAATTGGTGCCCATTACCGTTTGATTAAAGATTATAACAACCAGAGTTTTAATGCTTTTTCCGGCGGACTATTCTGGAGAGCCGGTGATGCTTTTGTGCTGGTGGCGCAAATGGATTATCTTCGTTATAGTTTTGGACTAAGTTATGATGTGAATATATCCGGCCTTGTACCTGCAAGTAATTTACAGGGAGGCTTTGAACTGAGTTTTATTATGAAATTTGATCACCCTGAAAGAAGAAGACCGAAGGAAATTCCATGCCCGATATTCTGAGAAAATACATATTAGTGTTTGTAATTCTTGCTTTTTCAGGAATAAAACTGTCGGCTCAAACGGCGGAAGAATACACTCAATGGGCTAATGAGGCTTTTGAAGCGGGAAATTATCAAACGGCATGGACATACTATTCTCAGGCAGTTAAACAGGATACAGCCAATAACTTTCTCTGGTATCAGATGGGTATTAGTGCTATGGAATTCTATAGCTACTCAAAGGCATTCTCTTGTTTTAAAATTGTATTTGATAATGATAAAGAAAAGAAATACCCTTTGACACTCTTTTATATGGCTGAGTTGTCACGAAACCTAGCCGATTACATGATGGCCAGAGTGTATTATATGCTGTTTCTTGAAGAATACAGTGAAGAAGATCGCTTCAGGTTTAAAGCAGAGGAGCAGCTTCAGAATATGGACAAAATAGAAGAAATTGCAGGTGATACAAGCTCTGTTGAGGTTGAACACCTTTCAATCCCTGTCAATAGTCCATTTAGTGAAACTTCCGGCTTTCAGCAGAATTCCGAGTTCTTAATTTTTTCATCAGTGCAACCGGCCATAACCAACGAAGGCAAGGGGATTCTGAGTAATTTCTTTCTCTCTTCGATATATATCAGCAAGTTTACACAGCAGGGCTTATCACGTCCGGTTTTGTTTGATGAGCCAATCAACAGCAAAGATGAACATACGGCTAATATCTGTTTTAACGAAGATTATTCAATAGCATGGTTTAATCGCTGTAAAATGATCGGTGGATATAACTGGACTTGTGATTTGTATGAAAGCCACTGGTCTGAAAATGGATGGCAAAAGCCAATAAAACTGGATATAAATGTTGAAGGCTATACCAGTACTCAACCGTTTTATTATTCGGATACTTCCGGCATAGGAGTCTTGTTGTTTTCAAGCGATCGTCCGGGAGGTGTCGGAGGTCTTGATCTGTGGTATTCGGTGCATAAGGATGGTGAGTTTGATGAACCTATCCATTGTGGCTCAGTAATCAATAGTCCCGGTGATGATATCAGTCCGTTTTATGATACCCTTGAGCGAATACTCTATTTTGCATCCGACTGGTATTATGGTCTTGGAGGATACGATATTTATTTTTCAGCAGGCGGATTCAGTAGCTGGAAAATGCCTGAGAATGCCGGTATTCCATTTAATTCCCCGGCCAATGATTTTGCATTCAATATCAACAGGGAGGATCGTGACGGGTATTTTACATCAAATCGTGAAGGATCATACTATTTTAAAGGCGAAACCTGTTGCAACGATATTTATGCGTATTACGCAGGTGAAAAACCAGAAGTGGATTCAATACCGCCCGATACAGTTGTGGCAGAGTATCATCTTGAAAAGGAAATTTTTGAGTTGGTTCCTTTAAACTTGTATTTCCATAACGATGTTCCGGATCCAAGAAGCAGGGATTCTTTAACGAATACGTCATATGATGAATCGTATTATGAATACGTTGCTATGATAGACCGGTATAAGCGGGAGTATGCCAGAGGACTATCGGGAGATGAGAAAGCTGAGGCAGAAGACGACATCGAAATTTTCTTTTTGGCATATGTGAATGATGGCTTTAAGCGATTACTGGAATTGGTGCCTTTGCTGAAGGAAGATTTGGAGCAGGGCAGCCATGTGACCATGAAGATTAAAGGTTTTACGAGTCCGCTTACCGATACTGAATATAATATTGTGCTTGCTAAACGCAGAATAAACAGCATAATAAACTATTTCAGACGTATAGACGATGGTGCATTGATACCCTATCTCGAAAATCGTGCGCCAAATGGTGGTAAACTTACTATTCTTACTGATCCTGTAGGCGAAGCTTTATCAGATCCGTTTGTAAGTGATAATCCGAATGATGCAAGAAATTCTGTATACAGTATTGGCGCTGCCCGGGAACGAAGAATTCAAATTGTGAGCTATGAATCTGATTTCGCCGGCAGTAGAGTGAAAGCACTTGAAGGAGCTGTTATTCATCTTAACAAAAATGAGATAGAGTTTAGCCTGAAATCAGATACTGCATTTTGTGGTAAAATTATTATTGAAAATAAGGGCGATGAGGTACTCGAAATAATCAGGATCAATTCTGCTCAACCCTGGGTACAGGCATATCTGCCCCGAAAATCAATTGCTCCCGGTAAAAAAACGGAACTCGAAATCTGTATTAAACAAGAACTTCTTACAGGCCCTGCACTTGGCATCCTTATCCTTGAAACCAATTCGAGGGATCAGAAGAGTGTGGTTTATGTGAGGGTGGTGGAGTAAATGATTGCCTTCCGCTGATTAACATGGCTTAGATTATTCGTTGAAAGAATGTTGGTTTATTAGCATTTTTGGATCACTTATTTTTGACTACTTGCCCAAAAAAATTTAGTATAAAAATAGATGCTGTTTCTTTGGATTTACCTAATTGTTTCGTAAATTTGGAAATTAGTTTTTTCAGATGAAGCGCTTTTTTAACTTGTATAAAAGATAGAAGTTTTGAGATTAAAGAACTTTGCCCTTTTTTTATTTTTTTTAGTTCCGCTGGCGAATATTGGTTTTTCTCAAAACAATATGGCTATATACGATGAAAAGTATTCTTTAGAGCATTTTAAAGATGAAATTTCAGATACAAAAGCTTTATTGGAAAAGGATCTTTTGCATTGTAGAAATAAGGCTGCAAACATATATTTACGAGCGAATGCCATTTTTGAAAGGACAAAAATAGTCGACTATAAAGAGGTTGCGCTTGAAGCTGCTTTTTTATATGCTGTTACATTCGCAAAGGATCTGAAAGTTCATACTGCTCACAGCTTATATGAGATTATTCGAGGAGAAGCTTTAAAGTATGGTTTCTATAGGATTGTGGCACTAGTTTCAAATGCTTTTGGAGCCAGTTTCTTCGGGCTTGAATACTATGATCTCGCAGCGAAAGAGTTTAATATTGCATTAAAAACGGCCGAGTATATTAATGATAGTATAATTCAAGCAATAGCAATAGGCAATATGGGAATATTAATGCTTTCAGTAGAAAAGTATGATTCTGCAAATTATTATTCTGCATTGGAATATTTCAATAAATCCTTACTTTTTAATTCAAGCAATGACAGGGTGAGTGGTCGAATTGTGTCGTATACCAATATTGCCATAACATATCTTGAATTAAATAAATACGAGGAGGCTGAAGAAAACTTTTTGAATGCAATATCCCTTGCTGAAGAAAATGAAATGATTCGATTGGCCTGCACGAGTTACATGCATATGGCTGAATTGAAGAAGAAGAATTTGGAATTTAATAAATCCATTGAGTTTGCTCGAATAGCAATAAAAACGGCTAAAGAAGTGGATCGGCTCGATGTTCTTCATGGCTCCTACACTATTTTGGCTGAGGTATATGATAGTCTGGAAAATAATGATTCGGCATATTATTATGCAATAAAATCAATCGAAATAGGTGAATTATTGTCAATAAGTGATCATGAATTCCAAAAGGCAGAAGTTTTAAGTGCAGAAAGATTCAGAAATGAAAACAAGCAACTTGAGATTGAGAAAATATACCAAAATCAGATTATTACCAAGAGTAAAACACAATCAATATATCTGCTATTAGTGATTATACTAGTAATAATTGTATTGATAATATTGTTTATTTCACATAGGAACAGGGTTCGAATTAACAATTTGCTAAATGAGAAAAATGAGGATTTGAACTCTACTGTTATTGATTTAAGGTTTTCTGAAAATCAGCTAAAATTGGCAAACAGTGCAAAAGACAAGTTTATAGGAATACTATCTCATGATATTATGACGCCGATTTCTTCTATTAATAATTTAACCGAGGGAATGGTAGATAGCTTTGAAATATATGATATGGATTCATTGTATTCTATGTTAAAGAACTTAAATAATGAAGCATCCGGTTTAAAGCGTTTTATTCGTGCGATATTACAATGGGTTTCATATCATGAAAAGAAAGTTTCATTTAAACCCATGCAAATGAATTTGGTGGAGGTTGTTTATTCAACAATTTCATTACTCGAACAGTTTGCTCAGAAAAAAGAGGTTGAGATAATCAATAAATTGGAAGAGGAGGTTTTTGTGTTTGCTGACCCGGAAATGATTTCTGCCGTGATCAGAAATTTACTTGTGAATGCCATCAAGTTTTCAGACAATAAATCAAAAGTTGAGTTGTATGTTGTTGAAGATAAACATAAGGTTACATTATGTATTAAAGATTATGGAATTGGTATTGGGGAGGATGATGTGAAAAAGTTGTTTAAAATTGAAACAGATAATAAGGTGGTTGGCAAATCGAAAAGCAAAGGAAGTGGTCTGGGCTTATTATTGTGTAAGGAGATAATTAGTATAAATCATGGAGAAATATCAGTAGAAAGCAAACTTGGGCAAGGTAGTATTTTCTCATTTACGTTAAATAAAAGAAAATGGCAAGATGAAGAACAAAATAAAGGTATATATTCTTGATGATCATCAGCTTGTACGAGATGGACTCAAGGCGTTGTTTATTAATGATGCTACAATTGAAATTGTTGGTGATTCGGGTGATACCGAGGAATTTATTGATAATTTAGGGGCCATTAATGCAGATATAATTCTTTTGGATATGTTTCTTCCTGGACCGGAAGGATTAGTTATTGCAAAAGAAATACAAAAGCAAGAACCTGATACGGCAGTTTTAATGCTGTCAAGTAGCACGGAGGAGGAACTGATCGTTGGAGCATTTCAGTCTGGTGTGAATGGGTATGTTGAAAAAGATATTGCAAAGGATGAGCTGAAAACTGCAATTCTTGAAGTATATAATGGGAAAGAGTATATAAGTAAGTGTATTAAATCAATGTTGTCAGATGAATTTTTGATGAGGACACAATTTGGGGCTAAGTTTGATCAAAGTAAAATGACAATCTTGACGCATAGGGAAATTGAAATAGTGAAATTAATATACCAAGGATTAATGTATAAGGAAATTGCTGATAAGTTGAATATTAGTTATAGAACTGTAGTTATTCATAAAACAAATATTCTCGAAAAACTTGAAATTCGCAGTATTGCTGAGCTAATCAAATTTGCAGTAAAGAATAAAATTGTAGAATTGTAATTAACTAGGTGAATGCCCTATGAATACCTAAGGTGTTTCCCGTAGTATATTCATATGTAGGTTTATTATTTTTATTTCACAATGAGTTTTTGTAGATTTGAGCAATAAAATTTTGCATATCAAACCTTCGGTTTAATGTATGAGGAAAGATTGTGTTGAAACAATTTGTTACTTTCTTATTTGTATGTTTTTTTGTAGCCCAAGGTTATGAAAGCTACTCCCAGACTAACTTAAATTCTTACGAGAATAATTATTCAATTGAGCATTTTTATGATGAAATTTCAGAAACAAAAACTTTATTGGAACAGGATTTATTTCATTGTAGAAGTAAAGCCGCCGAAATTTATATTAAAACAAACGCTATTTATGAAAAAACCAATATTCTTGGGTATAAAGAAATAGCTTTGGAAGCTGCATTTTTATATGCTGTAACATTTACAAAAGATTATAAATTTCATAAAGCGCATAATATTTATGAAAGTGTACGTAGTGATGCTGCAAAGTTTGGTTTTTTAAGACTGGTGGCTTTAGTATCTAATGCTTATGGTGCCAGCTATTATACACTAGAGTATTATGATCTGGCTGAAAAAGAATTTAATATAGCCCTAAAAACGGCTGAATTTATTGGCGATTCTTCAATTCAAGGTATTGTTATCGGGAATATGGGTATGCTTATGCTTTCTTCAGGAAATCATTATGCTGCAATTGAGTATTTTGATAAATCACTAAAGTACTGTCATAATAGTGGCAGAATAAGTGGCGAAATTATCTGGCTGGCCAATACCGCTATAACATATCTTGAGTTAGAAAGATATGATGATGCGCAATACTATTTTTTGAGAGCGATTAAACTTGCTGAAGAGAATGAGATGATGCGATTGGTATGTATGAGTTATATGTATATGGCCGACCTAAAAAGCAAGAGTAGTAATTATCAAGAAGCTATTATGTATGCCCAAAAGGCAATATTGATGGCAAAAGACGTGGAGAGGCATGATGTTCTTCATGGGTCATATACCATATTAACAGCGGTTTATGATAGTATTGGCAATCTTGATTCTGCATTTTATTATGCAAAGAAATCCATTGAAATGGGGGAATTACTATCTGCAGATGAACATGATTTTCAGAAAGCAGAAGTATTAAGTGCTGAAAGATTCAGGAATGAAAATAAACAGCTGGAGATTGAGAAAAACTACCAAAAACAAATTATTGACAAGAGTAAAACACAATCAATATATCTACTAATAGTAATTATGCTAGTAATAATTGTATTGATAATATTGTTTATTTCACATAGGAACAGGGTTCGAATAAACAATTTGCTGAACAAGAAAAATGAAGATTTAAACTCAACAGTTCTCGATTTAAAGTTGTCTGAAAAACAACTTACTGTGGCAAATAATGCAAAGGATAAGTTTATTGGAATTTTATCACATGATGTGTTAACACCTATATCTTCAATTAAGAATGCATTGGATGGGATAGTGAATAATTATGGATCTTATGACAACGACTATATGTTTTCTTTGTTGAATAATGCAAGAGCGGAAACAAAAGAACTGCAAAGTCTTATTAATAACATATTGAAATGGGCGTCTTTTAGGGAGAAAAAATTTGATTTTACTCCAAAATTAATTGATTTGCATATTTTATCCGTTAGAACCATTTCTCAGCTGGAGGGTATGGCTGCACGAAATAACATCAATATTGAGAATGATGTTGAAGAAGGAAGCATTGTTTTTGCAGATCCAAAAATGATTACGGCTGTTTTAAGAAACCTGCTTTCAAATGCAATTAAATTTTCAAAACAGAACTCAATTATTAAAGTCTACTCCAGGAGTTCTGATGATGAATTATCAGTTTTTGTTCAAGACTATGGTTTAGGAATGACTGAATCAGATGTACAAAAATTGTTTCGGTTGGATGTTGATAATAAAACTATTGGTGTAAGCAAAAATAAAGGTACAGGTCTTGGCCTTTTGCTATGTATGGAAATCCTGAAAATGAATACGGGAAAAATACATGTAGAAAGCGAACTGGGCAAGGGAAGTGTATTTTCTTTTACTTTAAAAAAAAACAACAGAAAAAATGAATAAAAAAATCAGAGTGTTTATTGTTGATGATCATCAATTATTTAGAGATGGTATTAAAGCTATGTTTTTAAATGATGATGAGATTGAAATTGTTGCAGATTCTGGCAATGCAGATGACCTGGTAAAAAAAATAAAAAAAGCCTCAGTTGAAGTGCTACTATTAGATATGTTTTTGCCAAAACCGGAAGGTTTAACTATTTCAAAAAGGATTAATGAAGCATGCCCTGATATATCTGTTGTGGTGTTATCAAGCAACACAGAAGAGGAACTCATTGTTGGGGCCTTTCAAACCGGAGCTAAAGGGTATGTTCAGAAAGACATTGAAAAAGCTGAGTTGAAAAAAGCAATTAAAGAAGCATACGACGGAAGAGATTTCGTTAGTGAAAAAATACAGAGTAATTTATCCAATAGTTTTGTATATCGGGCAAAATATGGCGATAAATTTGCCCAAAGCAAGCTCACCGTGTTAACAGAAAGGGAGTTGGAGATTGTACAGCTTATAGCGCAAGGTCTTATTTATAAAGAAATAGGTGCTGAACTAAATATAAGTCCCAGAACCGTTGAAGCCCATAAAGCAAATATTCTGGAAAAATTAGAGTTAAATAGCATTGTCGATCTGGTAAAATTTGCAATTAAAAACAAGATTGTTGATTTGTAGCACCCTGTGTAAGATACGTATAAAACTACTGCATAAATCGCTTATTAAAGATTTTTTTGAGATATCTATCTTCGTTGCGATAAAAAAGCACCTATGAAAAGCAAGATTAAAACATGGATTATGCTATCAATAATGGCATTCTGTTTGAGTGGTATTTTTATTAGCCTAATCTTTATAATATCGGCATTTACAACGAGTATTGATATTGGAACTCGACTTGAAAAGAACAACAATTTAAATATTCACAATGTCCTTAACATTAAATTGAATACACTTGATCAAAATACGTATGAAGGTAGATTTAGCAAGTATCATTCCAATGACTGTGTGATTCAATACAAAAATTCCTGTGCATATCCTTACTATCATATGCATCATAGAAGTCTTTTTTTATTTGCAGACTAAATTTATTAAGTCTGCTATAACACTCCACACCGCACTACTTATGAGAAAGGAAATAAGAGCCTGATTAAACATATATTGATCAGACTCTTTTGAAATGACTTCAACTCTGTATTTATATGTACGTTTATGAAGTTTTTCTATCATCATAAAAAAAGACTGCAAAAAAGCAGTCTTTAAACATTACAATATATATGTGTATTATAGTTTATTGCAAGATTAGTTTTTTGGTTTCAAGTAAACGAGTGCTATTGCGTATCATAATATAGTAGTATCCTCGTTCCCAGTTTTCAGTATTGATTGTTTCGTTTATAATTGACCCGCCTCTCATTACTTGTTTTTCATATACCAATGAACCCGTTAAGTTGTAAATCGAAATATTATTTTGATCTTCTGATGGGTTAAGAAATTTAATATTAACATTGTTACTTGCCGGGTTTGGATAGATCTCAAATTTATCTTTAATGGGTGAAGCAATATCTGTACTGGTCATTTCAATTATTTTAACATTGTCAATCATGAATGCTTGAAAACCCATATCCGATGGGTCATTATTGAATCTGAATTTAACTTGAAAGTTTGGGTTAATAAATGATGCAATATTTATGGTATCAGTACCAATAATAGAATCTGAAAACAATGCTTGAATATTATCCCAGGATGATCCATTATAAACATCAACAAAAGCACTACTTGTAGTAAAGGAAGATTCTGTATACTTGCAATAATCATATATGAGGTAAATAGGGCTGCCACTAGCAGTTATTGAAATTTGAGGACTGGTTAGATCTTCGCTTGCTATTGTAGTTGAAAATGGGCACAGGTCCCAAGTGTTCATAAATAATGATCCATCAAAAGTGTAGGAAAACATGGATCCAGCTGTGAAAACAGAAGTTGTATCCCATGTTTGTGCTGCCAGTGAATTTGAGGTAATTGTCCACGAAACGGGCAGCCCGCTATTGAAATCTTCTTCAAATAATACTGTTTGGGCTTTTGAGTTTGTGCTGAAAACAAAGCTTACGATGATAAGAAGTAAAATGATCTTTTTCATGATTTGTGTTTTTAAGGTTCAAGTTTTATTTTACTGTAAAATGAAAAAAGGCATCTGCAAAAGCAAATACCTTTTTTTCATACCGACAGTATTGTTATTGTTTAATAAAGTACTTCGTAGTTTGGTTCATTTTTTCGTCTGTGGCTTTTATTATATACGAGCCCATTTCCAGGTCAGAAATATCTATTTTTTCACCAACAGCACAGTTTTTTATAAAACGACCATCTATTGAGTAAATACTAATGGTTAGAATATTTTCGCTATTATTCACGTGTAGAATATCTTGTGCCGGATTTGGATAAATATTCAATGAAAAGTTGTTTGTGTTCATCGACTTATCAATAAATACCGGACCATAATAGGTGAACTCCCCGTTAAAGTCTACTTGTTTGAGTCTGTAGTAATTTATGTCTTGCGGGTATTTGTCAATGAAAGTATAATCGATTTTAATATTGCTGTTTCCTGCAGCATCTACAAAGCCAATGGGTTCAAAATCACCGTCAGTACTGAAACTGCGTTCAATAATAAAATAGTCGCTGTTTAATTCTGATGCAGTAGTCCATTCTAGTTTAACTTGGCTATCTTCTGCAAAGGCGTCAAACTTAACCAAATCTATTGGTAAGGTACTGCAATCATAAGTGTCACCCATAAAAGTCCAATTGTATGGGGCTGCTATTAAGGCAGCACGTTCAGGTTGTGCAACGCAGTAATGTAAATCAAATACCCCACCCGGTGCAGCAGAGCCAAGATCCAAATTGAGAGGCATAGATGCTCTTTGATTATACCAACCAATAATAAGGTTATCATAGTTTGTTACAGACAAACCTGAATTTTGAACAAATTCAATTAAGCTGGATGAAAAGATTATTGATGAAAAATCCCATCCACTTAAATCTTGGTCAAATGAAGAACAATCTTTAAACATATAGGGGGACATTTGAACACTTGAAAAATCCCACCCACTAATATCCTCATTAAAATTTGTGCAACCTTGAAATGCCCGTGTTGTTCCTGTAATATTTGAAATATCCCATGCACCAAAATTTCCTGTGGTAATGCTTGAGCAACCAGTAAATATATAACTCATATCACCTGCATTCGTTAAGTCAGGGGCGTCAGTAGCATTAATCACCAAATTGCTACAACCATAAAATGCTCTTGTAAAACTTTCCCACGCTATATCGCCCCACTGTTCAACACTAAGAACTTTCAGATAGTCGTTAGAGGTATTAAAATATATATTGGGAAATGTACCTCTAATGGCTATGGTATAGGTCCCAGCCACACCGTAGTCATGGTCTGTAGTGCTAGTCGTTATTCCAAAATCATCCCAAATACCATCATCTTCCCAATCAACATCATAATTAAAAGTATAACCAGCAGTAAAAACATAGAGTCTGAAAGAAGTACTATTCGTGACACCCGGATTGTCTGTTTTTATTGTAAATTTAAAACTACCGAATTCAGTATCAATTATTCCGGTAAGGGCATTGGTTAGTAATCCATTTTGAGCTTCAATTTCAAATGTTCCTGAAATGCTATATTGCACATCTGTCCATGCATATGTTCCTGAAGACAGGTTTTGTGTTAAACCACTAGCAGAAGATAGAGTGCCGCCTCCGGAATTTAGCGCAAGAGTAACCGTGTGGTTTGCATCTAAGTCAATATTTCCGTTGTCATCCACAGCATGAACAGTAACATTAAAGTTTGTGTTAACCCCAACATTAGATGAGGGAGGCATATTTGTTTCAAAAACAAGCTTTGTTGCTACTATATCAATGCCTACATTAGTATTCCCACTCTCAGGAGATCCCGATACGAATTGACTACCATTTATGTCTTCAGTAATATTTGAATAATCCAATTTAAATACCAGGTTATCGCCTTCATTACAATTAGATAAATCAGTATTAAGATATATCCTTAATTTATAGGTTTCA
>PKSX01000014.1 GCA_002869435.1 Marinilabiliales bacterium
AATCATTAGTAAGCTTAGTTTAGTTTTCATTGCTGTCTGTTTTAGAAAATGCATACTCTTCGTTTAACTGGTCGAGCATCATGTCAAGAATATCAATGCTCTGACGGTAGTTTTCGATCATTTCTTCCATAACAAATGCCACATTCACATTATCACCAAGATCGCGCTGTGTGCGGGCATTCAGTGTATCAATCCATGCAATCTCTTCATTTACCTGATAAAGAATGTCGGGATCATCGGAAGAAACTTCGTATAAAGCGTTTCTGCGCTTTTGTATTTCGGCCTTGTAGTAGTCGTTAATTTCGGCAAATAGCAGTTCATCTTCAGATGGCTGAGGTGTAGTTTCGGCAATCATCTGAGTCGTGGTATTGCGATCGATAAATACAGTATCGGTTTGGGCGGTATTGCGGTCAATTTGCATCATAGAACCGTTTTCGTGGCGGGCAGTCTGGAAAACATAGTTCTTGGAAGACAACGATTGAGACAATAGAAAAGCTATTCCGCCAACCAGTAATAAGGATGCGGCATAGGCCAGCGGGTGGAACATCAGCCTGCGTTTTGGAGTTTCTTTCTCCTCCTGCAAGGCCGGAATATTCTGCTCTATCCGGTTGAAGAGATCACCCGGAGGCAGTTCATCGTCGAATTTATCGCGATGCTTTCCAACGAATTTTTCAAGATTGTCTTTCATAATTACCCGCGTTTTCTATGAGTTCTTTTACTTTTCTTTTTGCCCGCATATACTGCGTTTTCGATGTCGATTCTGAAATATTCATGATCTTAGCAATTTCGCCGTGATCATATCCTTCAAAAAGGTAGAGATTCAGAATGGTTCGGCTGCCGTCAGGCAATTGCTTTACCGCTTCTTTTACTTTTTGAACTTCCAGTGCTATTTCTTCCTCATTAAATTCCGGTTCTTGCTCTTTGGCTTCGAAGAAATCATTATCTTCCACAAAGTCGAACTGGCTGCTTTTTGAGTTTAGATAGTCGTATGACTTGAAAACCACAATTCGCTTAATCCACGCCCCGAAAGTGGATTCATTTCTGAATTTATGGAGCGAGGTGAAGGCATCGGAAAAGGATTCCTGCAAAATGTCTTCGGCTATATGTTTTAATCCGGTCATACGTAAGGCAACGTTATACATGGCAGCGGAATACAGGTTATACAGCTCCAGGTAAGCTTTTCGCTCACCTTTGCGGCACCTTTCAACCAGTTCTCTGTGTTGATCTATGTATTCCACGCTTTTTTAACTACTACCCTAAAGTAGGATTAGAATTATAAAGGTTGCAATTTACGGAGAAATAATTTGTTAAAACACAAATTATTTCTGAAGGCTAATGGGCTTATGGGCTGATCATGCCTTTGGCTTAGCAGATGTGCTTATCGGAGTTGGTGGTAAAACCCAAATATCATAAAAAGCATCCTGTAGGGATGCACCGAGGTATGTCAATAAAACAACAAACCCACTTTCCTCCTGGCAGAGAAGAGTGGATTGTTGTTTCCGATTAGTAGTGGTCGGAAAGATTAGAACTTGCCGAAAGACAGCGTGAAACTTCCGGTGAGTCCCATCATGTCGTCGTCTTGATAGTCAATTAGGTTGAGCGGCGTGGTGAAACGGTATGAAACACCAAACGAAGCACGAATGAACTTAATGATATTCAACTCAAGCTCAACACCAGGTTCTGCCAGCAGGAAGAAACTTTCATCTTCGAGATAATAGCTCGCGTCAAACGCTTCGTAATAATGCGAATGCAATGCAGCCACACCTCCGGCTCCCAGTGTAATAGGAAAAGATACGTGTACCGGAAATTCCGGAAAGATAATGGGCTGAAAAAGCAATCCCCCATAGCCGCCCTGAAGGCTACTATACTCTGTACCCGGGTTGTGATTTACATAAAAATCGTTGGAAAAACCAGTAGCTGAGAGACCGATTACAAAGCCGTGATTAATGATCCACCCACCGCGAAAAGTAGTGGTAAAGGCATCTTTGCCATCGAGTTGGGTATAGCCGATACCGAAGCCGGCATAACCGCCATTGGTACGGGGTTTATCGCCAAAAAGGGTTTTAATTTCCGGGTCGTCGTTTGAATCATTCTGGCTGAAGCCCGGCATAGCCATTACTGCAAGCAGTATTAAAAGAAAGCTAAACTGTTTCATGGTTATTTAGATTTTTGTTGAAAACTGGTAACGAATGCCGAAACCGAAGTCCCAAAGGTTGATGCGTAAAAAACGCTCTGGAAGTATTTCGGCAAAGGGTTTATAATCGATTGTAAAGGTTAGAGGAATGCGATTCAGGGTATAGTTGAGCCCCAGGTAATAATCTATTCCGAGCACAGGTACTCTGCGGTAGCGGGTATAGTAGTACTCCTCGTCGAGACTTCTTACCTTGGTGCCGGCAAATCCCAGGTGTCCACCCCAGGCCTTGCTTAAGCTGAAGCCCGGCATTGGTACCTGATAGAGTTCGTCGGTGGAACCCAGAAAAATGGCAAACTGTACACCACGGTTTCTGGTCAGCAACATGGCTTCGCTATAGGTGTCTGGGCCGGTATACATACGCATGCTTAAACCGTTGCTTACCCCTGTTCTTATTCCGCCTTCAAGGTCAAATTCCTGCGCTGAAAGATTCACGCTCAAAAGAATGGCAAATGCTACACTTAAAAATCTCATCATGGCAGGTGATTTTACTGATGAATAACACTTCCTGAACCGGTTATGCTGGTTGAAACAGCCGGTGTGCCTATATAGTACACATCTCCACTACCGGTAATCCGCACATCCAGAAAATCGCTAACATTCAGGTACATGTTCCCGCTACCGCTGATATCGGCAATACATTCGCTTTGCTGCAGGTTATACGAGTAAATATTACCGCTGCCACTGATATCAAAATCGCCACGGTCTGCTGTGCCCGAGAGAAACACATCGCCCGAGCCGCTTATACGTGCATTCAGGTTATTGCAAATAACAGGCATAGTAACCTGCCCCGACCCGGATATTTTTACATCCATATAAGAGGCGACCACCGTATCACAAACCACAGTTCCGCTACCCGAAATATGTATGCTGTTCACCATGGGCGCATGCACATATACCATTATGGGGTAATTCGGATCAATATTGCGGCGCGGAGCCACACGAATTCTGAGTTCGCTGCCATACACGTCGGTTTCAATGTAGGGTATCAGATTAGACTCGGCCTCAATCACAACAAAATACGCCGTGTCTGCAATATAGGTCACATCCAGGCTGCCATTATTTTCAATTTGTGTAAAAACTGGCAGGTTTCTTTCCATCGTAGTCATATCTAAATTGCCTTCTATACGATGCGAACGAAAACAGGATGAAAGAGAAACAATGCCCAAAACGAATAACAGAATTAAAACTTTTGTTTTCATAATTATCAGGTTTTGACATAAAGTAGAACGGGAAAATGAAGGGTTGCAATTTTTGGAAAAATAATTATATAAAGATTCAATTTGTTTTCTTACTCCCTAATACTAGCACATTGTTCCTCCGGTTGAAGCAAAAATCGTAACTTTGCAAAAAATTTGAAATGAACGAAGTACAAACTGATCAAAAGATGGATTACAAAGTAAAGGATATTGCACTGGCTGAGTTTGGCAGAAAAGAGATTGATATTGCCGAAAAAGAAATGCCGGGCCTGATGAAAACCCGTGAGAAATATGGTAAAACCAAACCGCTGAATGGTGTTCGTATTACCGGTTCTCTGCACATGACTATTCAAACCGCCGTACTGATTGAAACCCTGAAAGAACTGGGCGCACAGGTACGCTGGGCAAGTTGTAATATATTTTCAACACAGGATCACGCTGCTGCTGCTATTGCTGCAACCGGAACTCCTGTTTTTGCCTGGAAAGGCGAAACCCTTGACGAATACTGGTGGGCAACTTCACAAGCACTCAACTTTGACGGGAAAGGCCCCGAGCTGATTGTTGATGATGGTGGCGATGCTACCCTCATGATACACAAAGGATATGCTATTGAGAAAGATCCTTCATTACTTGACAAACCTGCTCACTCACCTGATGAAGTGGCGCTGATGAAGATTCTGAAAGAGATTTACGTAGAAGATCCTACCCGCTGGACACGTACCGTGAAAGACTGGAAAGGTGTTTCTGAAGAAACTACAACCGGTGTTCACCGCTTGTATCAAATGATGGAACGAGGCGAACTGCTTGTTCCTGCCATCAATGTAAACGACTCTGTTACCAAATCAAAATTCGATAACCTTTACGGTTGCCGCGAATCTCTGGCCGATGGTATTAAACGTGCTACCGACGTAATGATTGCCGGAAAAGTTGTGGTTGTTGCCGGATACGGTGATGTGGGTAAAGGTTCTGCACACTCTATGCGCCAGTACGGAGCACGGGTAATTGTTACCGAAATTGACCCCATTTGTGCACTGCAAGCCTCAATGGAAGGTTTTGAAGTAACCACCATGGAAGAAGCCATTAAAGAAGGAAATATTTTTGTAACCACCACCGGAAACAAGGATGTAGTTACTGCAGAACATATGTCGAAAATGCGCGATGAAGCCATTGTTTGTAATATCGGACACTTCGATAATGAGATTCAGGTTGAGCAACTGGAAGATTACTCTGGAATTAAGAAGATCAACATCAAACCTCAGGTTGACAAATACATCTTTCCTGACGGACACTGTATTTACTTACTCGCCGAAGGTCGTCTCGTGAACCTTGGTTGTGCTACAGGTCACCCATCGTTTGTAATGAGTAACTCATTTACCAACCAAACCTTGGCACAGATTGACCTCTGGACGAATAATTACGAAACAGGAGTATATCGTCTGTCTAAAAAACTTGACGAAGAGGTTGCCCGCTTGCACCTTGAGCAGCTTGGTGTGAAACTTACTGTTATGAGCGATGATCAGGCCAAATATCTGGGCGTTCCGAAAGAAGGGCCTTATAAGCCTGAGCATTATAGATACTAGTGGAAAGTGGAAAGTGGAAAGTGGAAAGTTAATGTGCTAATTTGCTAATTGATTAATCATGCCTTCGGCTTGACAAGTGTGCTAATTAGGACATGTAGTTCCTGAGGGTTTTTCTGAAAATGGACTTACTTTAAACTTTTTACTTTGAACTTTTTACTGAAAGACCCGGCGATTTGTCGGGTTTTTTGTTTTTGGGTCCTTAAAATCAATTATAACTATTTAAATAGCCTGATCTGATACGCCAGCCCACCACTCAACATTACATTCGAAAAATCGATACTACCATGATCGGCTCCGCGGTATAAAACACGATTGTATGAGGCTGATAAATAGAAATTGAAGTGTTTGCTGAAATGCAGTGTATAAACAGTAGACGCCGTCATTGAAGGTGTAATACTATTAGTCAATTCTACCTGAAAAAGCTCAAAGCCCGGGCGCATAAGCACTACACCGGGTTGTAAACCAACGGCAAAATCGCTTATTCCGGAACCAAAATGATAAAAGGCACCGAACAAAATGCCTGTATAATTATCAAATGTTCTGGCTTCGTTTCTTTCAGCCAGAGACTGATTGCATGAACCCTTAATGCTGATTCTGTTTTCGGGAAAATATTCCAGATATCCATCCAGAAACAAAGGTTTTCCAGCATTTTGGTTCATATAGGATTGACCAAGGCCAAGGTTAAACTTTAAAACACCGGTTTTATCGGTTTGTGCTGTGGCTGATAGCCCTGCAATCAGTAGCAATATAAATATGTATCTGATCTTTACCATAGGTCTGCTACTGAATAGTTAATACTGAAGTGAAACAGCAGGTGATCCTGCAGGGCAAGGCCCTCCTCTTTTACAAATTCGACCGGTAAAAGTGAAACGGTTTCAATATCGGGACCGAAATGCATCATATACTGGGTTTCCAGCGATAAATCAAATCGAGGACTCAGGTGAAAATGCATGCCTGCTCCTGCCTGTATGGATGCTGAAGTTCGCTGAACCTTATTGACGGCATTCATGTTTTCTGAAATAGTCAAAAACTCGAAGCAGTGTCCGGCCAGAATATACGGCTGCACAAAACCCTTTTTATTCAAGGGATAATAGAGCACGCTCCAGCCAATATGAATATCGGTACGTTTGCCATAGTCCTCAAGATCGCCATGCAGGTAATCGAGAAACCAGTCGCTGTTTACCTTATCTGAAAACTGCAGACGGAATTGTGCGCCACTGCCAAAGGCCATACGTTGCCAGTCGCCTTCGTAAACCAGCCCCCAGCTGCTGCGCACTCCAAAAGAGAGAGTGCCGGCAGCAGAGGTGGTGTCGGACTGTGAAAATCCGGATATATATGGCAAAAGAAATGCAATAATTACTATAACCCTCATAACTTATATAAAACGAATGGCGGTTTTTGTATATTGTGTAACGCTTGGTTTTGAATATTTGTTTTAGAGGCGTATGCTATACGTCTCTACGTATAATGAATGATTGCAACCAAAAACAATCGGCAAAATATTTATCTTTACTCTCAAATAAAATATTAAACATATGAAAAAGAAAGCACCCGGCCTGGCCAAGGCTACAGGAATTATTGAAATCATAATGGGAACCATTCTGATTATTCTTTCCATAACTTTTCTGGTTGAAGAATCCTCTCCAACGGGGTATTTAATGCTTATCAGCGGATTGATATTCTGGGGCTTTGGCATTGCATTTTTCCGCTTTTCCAAAGGCGCATGGTTTGCCAATCTTATTATGCTAATTCTGGCAAAAACCGGTCTTATATATTTAATGCTTGAACTCGTTAAAGAGTTCGGTGGCTGGATTATGGAAGACGAAATGTATGTGCTTTTCGGAATTCTTGCGGTTTTGCTAATGCTGTTGATTTTTACATTAGCTTCTAAAAAGCATTTGAAATAGATCTTGCTATGGCAGGTGGAGGTGGTTTCATTTTCGACATGATTTCCCGCATTAAAATGAATAATGAATTGAGGAAGTCAGTATTTGGGGAAAGAAAACACCTTTACATTAAGCTAAGAAATCACTATCACAAGAGTCCTGATGTAAAGCCTGAAGACCGTGTCCGGCTTCTGAAAAGACTTGAGCACTACAGAAAAGCGAATTTACTTAGAGACAGGGCGGTGGTGGTGGTATCCATCCTGTTATTCTTCACAATCTTATGGCTCTTGTTGACTTTTGTAATATGATAAAAGAATATATATCTATTTGCAAACCGGATAAAAATTAATTATCTTGCGTAAAACTTATTCGATATGAGCTGGGTATCAATAATTGAAATGAATAAAAAGATTCAGCAAAATCGTGAGCTTAAGAAAAATGCCACCAAATCACGCCTCAGCTATGAACCTGTAAAATACAAGAAGAAAACATCGAATAAACCACTAAAAGAATTAACCCAGGCAGACAAAATTCGCCAAAAAGAGCGGGTACAGGAATACAGAGAGTTCATCAAAAGGCGCAACAGGGTTACCTGGATAATATTTCTCGGATTGCTAGGCCTTATTCTGCTTCTTTTGTCTTTATTTGTACTTTAAGAACAAATCATATGAACATTCCTCCCGACTATATGCTGTTTTTTCTGATTGTAATTGTATTTACAGCAGCATTTATTCTGCTTCCCATTCCACAGTGGATAATGGCCAAAAGATATGGAGCCCAAATCACCTTTATTGAAGCCATGATGATGAGTTTCCGGAGGGTAAAAGCAGGAAGAATACTGAATGCGCTGAGTCTGGCAGCTTCTGCAAAAATTGATGTCACGGCCGAGGAGCTTGAAAAGCATTATTTAGCGGGAGGTGATGTACAAAAGGTAGTGCTGGCCATGATCAGGGCAAAGAAAAAGGGAGAAGCCATTTATAAAAAAGATTTTTTCAAGGCAGATCTGGAGCAATAAAACAAAGAAAACTAATATTTTAGAAGAAATACAACCGTTTTATTTGCAAAGATTCTTTATACATAGATATATTTAATTATTATATAATACCTTTGTGTTTTATTAACAAATAAAATGGTTCATCTGTTTTATTTAAAAAACACATCAAAATGAAAAACCTTTATATTCTTTTAGTTTTGGTTTTAGCCGGTTACAGTATGCAGGCTCAAACTACTTATCTTCCATTTACGGAGAGTTTCGAAAATGGAATTCAAAAATGGACAGACGGAACTACAGGTGGAACATCTGAGGTAACAACGGCACAAGCTGTTGTTGGATTTCAGTCTTACCACCTTACCGGTACAGCAACTTCAAGTAAGCTCACCAATACTTTCAGTAATAGTATTGCCGCCAGTTCCATAATGTTCTATGTTCAGGCTTCTGGGTCAAACGGAGGTAATACCGAAATTGGAAATGGCACAAATTATCTGTTTTACGGGGGTATAAACGGAGGTAATTATGTAGTTTCCGACATAAACGGTTCTTACGCCGTTTGTCCGGTAACAGCAGGTGAATGGGTGAAAGTTGAAGTAAAAAAGATTAATTACACCACACACACCTATGACTTATGGATCAACGACTCTTTAAGAAAGAGCGGTCTGGAATTTGATGCCGGAATCAGCTCAGTAAATCAAATAGATCTTTTCAATACCAGCACAGGAGATGAAGCATGGTGGGATGCTATTTATGTAGGTACAGTTGAATACAGCTATCCTGCAGCAACAGGCAATATTGTTTGTTTGAATGATATGGCTAATCTTACTTTTAGCGACCCGGTGGTTTTTGGTGACACTGCAGCTACAGTATTCAATATTGGCCCCATCACTGCTGATACTTCTATAACTTATATGCACCCTTACACTCAATCTGAAATTGTTAGTGATAATGGTGTAAGTTCAGCTTGGGGAGGTAATATGTTTGATATTGTTCCTAAAAAGGACCTATCTGTTTATGCCGTGCAAATTAACACTAATGGCACAACCGGAACAGGAGACATGAAGCTTTATTATCGTGAGGGAACATATGTTGGCAATAATACCAGTAATGCCGGTTGGCTACTGCATGACTCTGTTACTTTTAATAAAAATCCTACCGATGGCCTCTGCGACGTTACCCTTAATAAACCGCTTACTCTTAACAAAGGAGTATCATACGGAATATATTTCTGTTATGACGCAGGAGTTGATTACACGGATGGCACCGGAACAAACCAAACTGTAGATGATGAATATATGACCTGTACATTTGGAGTTGGAGGTAGTTATTTCAATCTTACTAATAACCCGCGCGTATGGAATGGCCGACTCATATATGAAGTTGCTGAAGAGCAAGTGGACACCAGCATGATTACAACCATGTTTGCTTCAAACAATGAATATGCCGGAAACATGATGGATATTACTGCCAAAAACGACATTATCATTGACAGCCTTGACATCAACATGATTGGTAATGGCTGGGTACAAGTTTATTACCGCAACGGAACTTGTGTTGGAAACAACACTTCTTCAACGGGTTGGACATTACTTGACAATGTAACGGTTGTAGCCGCCGGACAAGACAACCCAACAAGAGTAGCTTTAAACAACAGACTTCTTATACCGGCCGGCGAAACTTATGGCTTCTATGTGGCTGTTGAAACGGCATTAAGGTATACTAATGACAATGGCTCAAACGACACATACACAGACGACAATCTGACTATTGTAGGTGAATATGGTGGAACTAATGCTTTTAGTTGTACCAGCGACCGTGTTTGGAACGGAAACATTTATTATACTGTTCGCAACAATGAAGAAGCAACCTTTGGACCACAAACATCTTTGTACAGCGGAGATATTCGTGGTTACTGCTTTGTTGCACCAAAAGACTTTATTATTAAAGGTGTTATGATTCCTTCTGATGTTACCGGTGATCAGTACATTGAAATTTTAAGATTCAATGATACTCTCCCTCCCGTATATTCTGAAGTAACAAACAGTTTTACCTCTCTTGGCTATTGGACAGGTATCCCTCAGGGCTGTGTAGTTCCGACTGATATCTATGTTGCTAAAGGCGATTTCATTGGTGTGTATGGAAAAGTAACCGGAGGTACATCGTATTGCAATACTCTTGCAACTATGGATCTTCTTGGTGAAACCGTTGATATTTGGAGATCTGGAATGCAATTTGACCTAATCACCGAGCAAATGCATGATGTTTGGAGACAGGATTCTCCTTCTGATAGCAAAGGTCGTGTAAACCTTTATGTTGAAGATGTTATTATGAGTGGTGGCCCAGACTCTGTATTGATTGAAGTTATGGAGCCTGTTGTTAATCTTGGTACAGATACTACTATTTGTGCTGATGAAACTATCACTTTGGACGCAGGATCTTTCACTACTTTTGACTGGTCAACAGGTGGTACTTCACAGACTGAAATGGTTGATTCAACCGGAACCGGTATTGGCTCTACCAATGTATGGGTGGTTGTTACCGACGCATATGGTTGTGAAGCCTCAGACACCATTACCATTACATTTGAAGACTGTACAGGTATTGAAGAAAACGATATGCTGCTCAGCGTTTATCCAAATCCGTCAAACGGCGTATTTACCATTGCTACTGAAGGCATGAATGCCGAAATGTTTATCGAAGTAATATCTCCTGAAGGACGTATAGTGCGTCAAATTACAAGTTCAGAAAGTACAACAACACTAGATCTAACTGGTGAAGATGCCGGTGTTTATTATGTAAGAATTCAAATTGAAGATGAGGTTAAAGTCATTAATCTTATTATTCAATAAGAACTCAATAATTCTAATTAAAAGCCTCGCATTTGCGGGGCTTTTTTTTGTACATTTGTTTCTCATAAATTTTAATACAAAATGAAATATTCTGTTTTTTGTTTGGGGTTAATACTTTTTAGTTTCACTACTTTTTCCCAATCCCCGGGAAATGACCTTCACTTTGATGGTGTAAACGACTATGTAAGCTGCAGCTTGCCAACGGTTTTTACCGACATCGCCAATAATGATATTACCCTGGAGGCATGGGTTAAACCAAACGCAGGAGCATTTCAAAGAATAGTGTATGCTCAATATACTACCAGTTTGTTTTTCAATATTTCTCTTAGCGCTACTAATCAGATATATGCATATGTTTATGATGGATCTTCATATGGAATGAACACGAGCACCACTCTGCCTAATGCACAATGGAGTCATATTGCTGTAACATGGCATCATGCAAACGACAGCATCAGTGTATACATTAATGGACAGATACAGGCTATTGTTAATGGAGGAGGCTCTTCATCCGGTACAAATAATTTAATGACCATTGGAAGTCGCCCTGACGGAAATCAATACTATTCCGGTGAAATAGATGAAGTAAGAATCTGGGATTATGCCAGATCTGCATGTGATATATTGAGCGCAATGAACAGTGATTTTGATACTACTCAGGCAGGACTTGTTGCATATTTTCAATTTAATGAAGGTACGGCCGGCGGCACCAACACTTCAGTAACAACATTACCCGATTTTACCGGAACATATAACGGAACTTTAAATAATTTTGCTTTAACCGGTTCTACATCCAACTGGCTGGCATCAGGTGCAACAATTACCCAAACCAATGCAAGTGGAGCAGTAACAACATTAATCATTGACAGTATATGCCCTGGCGGTTATCATTATTTTGGCGGTGACACTCTTTATGCAGCCGGAATATATATTGACTCTCTCTACTCATTGGCCGGATGCGATAGTCTGGTAACACTTGATCTGTCAGAAATACATGTTGACACTTTGGTTACGGTAAACGGTTTTGTTTTGACAGCCAATGATTCAACCGCAAGCTATCAATGGCTTGATTGTAATAATGCCTATGCTGTTATTCCGGGTGAAACAGGCCAGAGTTACACAGCATTACAAAACGGCTCATATGCTGTTGAAATCAACAACGGTCTATGTACCGATACTTCGTCCTGTCACACTATTTCAGGTGTGGGAATATCGGAGCTGGCTCAAAAAACAATGATATATCCCAATCCAACCAATGGGGTAATCACAATTGAATTTCTGAATAATGAATCTGAAATATATATTGACGTGCTTTCTGCTGATGGCAGAATGGTGAACCAAACAATAAGCACACAAAATAAAACAACTATTGATTTACAGAATGAAGCCGCCGGAATATACATTGTGAAAATCAGAGAGAAGAATGAAATTCATGTTTCCCGAATAATAATTCAATAAGATTTTATGAGCCTCGCTAATTGCGGGGCTTTTTTGTATCTTTACTCTGACTTCGGCATAATAATGGTGTTTCTTTAAAAAAAATGAACCATGAAAACAATTATTATTTCAATCATTTCTGCCTTCATTCTGGCTTTTTCCGGGTCGCTGAAAGCCCAGAAAACCATAATTCATGAACCCAGCGGTGTAAAAATAATCTTTCCGGTTGATGAGGCCATTTTTCCTTCCAGCTGGTATTCGGGAAGAATAAATGGTCAGTATGAGCCATTGGATCGCGAAGAGTATGAAAGAACGGAAGAGCTCATTATTTCCTGTCTCCAGAAATACCCGGCAGCCATGCTAAGAAATGATCTGGAAATAGTATATGTAGTAAAAACACTCGAGTTTTATGGAGCCGGCTATGGTGGCACCAATTCAAACACCGATGTTTATCTTACCAATAAAGGTCTTTCACGCGGGTACGATAATGCATATATTGAGCGGGTATTTCACGCCGAATTTTCCAGTATTTTACTTCGCAAATACGAGGATTATTTCGATGAAGAAGCCTGGTTGGCATGTAACGACCCTGAATTTGAATATGGCGATGGAGGCGTGGCTGCACTTAAAAGCAATAAAAGCAGCGAGGATTTTGATGAAGAGCTAAACAAGATGGGCTTCATTAATCAATATGCCACTTCCGACATGGAAAACGATTTCAACTCCTTTGCAAAAAACATGTTTTTACCCAGGGAATCATTTTTAGAGCTGGTCAAAACATATCCCGGAATAAAGAAAAAAAGCGAACTACTAATTGAGTTCTACGGAAAAATTCACCGTTTTTTCGATAAAGAGTATTTTGAAAACATGGAGGTATCAGAAGAATAATGAGCGAGAATAGTTCTTTTCAGGAGTATACAGAATATGCATTGAAAACAGGTCGGGAAACGGCTTTTACAGAGGAAGCAAAGCAGGGGCTTCACAACAGAAAATTCAATATGCATAAAAGGACAGCTGTTTTATATGATGACAGGGGTTTGTCGCTTATATCTTTCAATGATCCGCCATATGCA
>PKSX01000009.1 GCA_002869435.1 Marinilabiliales bacterium
AATGTATTTGCTGACCTATGTTTCAGCATTGCTTTTCATTTCTTTGTTCTACTATATGCGCTTGGTTACTGATGTAAAAAGAAAGATTATGGCAATAGTGATTTATCTAATCCCAATACTAATCTTTGCACTAAATTATTATTTTATTTCAGCCCTGTTATGAAAAAATGTAAATTTGTGCTGAAATTTTGAGTGATATGGAAAAAAGATACTCCTTTGTGACAGGAGCTGCGGGTTTTATTGGTGCCCATGTTGTTAACGAACTTATTGCCGATGGCAAAGATGTAATTGCTCTTGATGATTTGAGTGGTGGTTTTCGCGATAATGTTCATGAGGATGCCACTTTTATTGAAGGATCAGTTACGGATTTTGAATTGCTGGAAAAACTCTTTAATGAATATCAGATTGATTATGTATATCACTTGGCAGCATATGCAGCAGAAGGATTATCGCATTTCATTAAAAGGTTCAATTATAATAATAATCTCATTGGAAGTGTAAACCTAATCAACGAAGCTATAAAACACAAAGTGAAGTGTTTTGTATTTACTTCTTCAATTGCAGTATATGGAGCCGGACAGAACCCTTTGCGTGAGGACATGATCCCTATCCCTGAGGATCCATATGGCATTGCAAAACTAGCCGTTGAACAGGAGTTACGTGTAAGTCATGAAATGTTTGGTCTTAATTATGTAATATTCAGGCCGCATAATGTTTATGGCGAGTATCAGAATATTGGAGATCGCTATCGTAATGTAGTGGGTATTTTTATGAATCAATTACTGCAGGGTAAAGAGCTTTCAGTTTTTGGTGATGGAATGCAAACCCGCGCTTTCAGCTATATTTCTGATGTTGCACCCCATATTGCAAAATCAGTAGATATTCCTGAGGCATATAATGAAGTTTTCAATATTGGGGCAGATAAGGATTATACTGTTAAGGAACTTGCTGAGACCGTAATGAAAGTGATGGGAATGGAAGGAAAACTTAGGTTTCTGCCTCCCCGCAATGAAGTTTTACATGCATATTCAGATCACAGCAAAGCGGCTCGTGTTTTTGGTCAGGGCTCAAATATTTCTTTGGAAGAAGGTATTACCCGTATGAAAAATTGGGTAATGAAGGCTGGCAGCCGTAAAACAGGTAGATTTGGCAATATAGAAATTACGGAAAAACTCCCGTCTTTCTGGTTAGAGGATTAATTAATTAGTTATGAGCAAAACGGCTCTCATTCTTGCTTCACACCGGCTAAACAGATCACCTAATCAGCGATTTCGTTTTGAGCAATATCTTGAATATTTAAACGGGAACGGAATAAAATGCGAATTATCGTGTCTTATAAGTGCTGATGATGACAAGTTCTTTTACAAGAAAGGCAGTTTTCTAAAGAAGTTTTTTGTCATACTAAGAAGCAGAAAAAAAAGGAGAACTAACATTCATAATATAATGGCTGGTAAATACGACTTGGTTTATATAAGTCGTGAAGCTTTTTTAACCGGTTCGTATGCTTTTGAGAGAAAGATTGCTGCAACAGGTGTGCCAATTATATATGATTTTGATGATGCCATTTGGTTACAGAATGTTTCTAGTGCAAATCGATGGTTTAAATGGATGAAAAATCCTGCCAAAACCTCGGAGATAATTCAACTTGCAAATTTGGTTTTTGCGGGGAATCAGTATTTGTTTGATTACGCGGCACAGTTTCATAAAAATATTCGCATTGTGCCAACCACAATTGACACAGATGAATATATTGAAAAACCTGAAAAGACCGAAGAATCGAAAATTTGTATAGGCTGGAGCGGCAGCATAACCACAATTCAACATTTTGCGTTCGCTATTCCGTTTTTGAAAAAACTTAAAGACAAATACGGTAATAAAATTTACATCAAAGTAATTGGTGATTGCACATATTTAAATGAGGAACTAGAAATTCAGGGATTGCCTTGGAAGAAAGACACAGAAATAGAAGACCTTCACGAGATTGATATTGGTATTATGCCATTGCCTGATGATGAGTGGGCCAAGGGTAAATGCGGCCTTAAGGGTTTGCAGTATATGGCACTGTCCATTCCAACACTAATGTCCCCGGTAGGAGTTAATTCTGAGATTATTGAAGATGGTAAAAATGGCTTTCTGGCAAATGACCCTGATGAG
>PKSX01000229.1 GCA_002869435.1 Marinilabiliales bacterium
AAATGGCCAAAAACCTGAGGGAAAGTAAAGAACTTGAATTTGTCGGAAAGGCGATGAATGGTGGGTATCAATACTACGGCACTAAGCCAGGCTCCTATAAGGCCGGTAAAAAGCATCCAGGAACCTGATATTCCCATTACAAAACCAAGCCCGCCAAGGCCGATACTAAATCCGCCACCTACATCAGTAGCTACAACCGACAGCCCGATGTGCCAGCTTCCCAGCGAACGACCTCCGACATAATAATCGTCGACACTTTTATTTTTTCTGAAAAAATACACTCCTACACCAAGCATGGTGAGGAAGTAAACAATGAAAATGAGAATGTCAATAAGACTCATGAAATTCCTTTCATTTTTGCGGATTTTCAGAGACCATCATACTAAAAATATATTATTTATGCAAGTTTTCATTCTTCTGTGCTTTCAGTTTTGCCTTCGCTATTAGACTTCAGAAGTTTTTAAAACTTCGGAAGTCTAAAGAGTTGCATACTAGACAGCCATGCTTCATGCCATATCCCGACCCCGGAGGGTTCGATTTTTAATAGCCTTGTGACATTCCATCGTCCGTATTGAGGCAAAACACAAAAAAATGTGATGCCCAAAGGCACCACATTCAGTCGAAAAACAGATAGCTGTGATATATTCAGAACCCTAAACGGGTGAATATCCAATTTAATGGTCGGTCTGGTATTCCAGCTCCCTTTGCTGAGCCATGCGGAATTTTATAACCTGCTGGTAGCGCAAAGCTTCTTTGTTTTTATAATCGGTATAAGCTTTCGAAGTCCATTCATAGGCCCCTTCGAGATCACCGTTTATTTCACAATGAATGGCCATATTATAACAAGCGCGGCCTGCAGCTTTTCGTTTGGGGTTTTTTGTTTCCTCCAGCCATAATTCTGCTGCACCATCCCAGTCGCCAACCTGTGCTCTGCGTTTACCAATTTTAAATTTTGGGCTGCCTTTCACATAATATTCGCGTGTAACTCTAACCCGGGCAGGCAGTACCCTTGTTGCATATCCAATACCAATCTGATAACTGGTTTGCATAACGGCTTCCTTGCGACCCATTACGGCCTGAGCTGCTGATAACGGATTTATTCCATGTCCCTCAGAAACCACCACGTCTTTGAAAATAACTTCATCGGCAATAACCCTGTCGGCTACATCGTAAATGCGCCAGCCGGTTTTAATTGTGGTAGTAACTATGCAATGATGTTCCGGAACGGGAACTGTTCCACCCAAAGGATTGGCTACATCCTTCATTACGACTTTATATTCAATATGGGTGTCGGTATCGTAAAACGACAGGACAAAAAGTACCTGTACGTCATTTTCTTTGGCAATCTGATCTACAACATCCCATGTGAGTGCAGCCGGAAAAACGCCAACCCCCGGGTTTTGAATACGCTCGGTTTCTGCCATTTTCACTTCTGTGAAACGAGTGTTATTGTTGAGTTGCTCAATAAGTCCGTTTACAGTTTTAGCCGATCCTTCCTTGTCAAAGTTTTTACCTTCAGCCGAAAGCACTTTGTCAATATTATCGTATTTCTCAGTTTCTTCAGAGGCTTTGCTTCGGTCAATGATTCCAACTTTAGTAATCTTGGGGTTGATGGTTACCGGAGCAGGTTCTGTAACCCACATGGTAAGATAGTTCATTCCGCATGAGACCAGAATGAAAGGCATCAAAAAAAACAGAAAGTATATTTTTCTCATAACGGGTGATTTTGCAGTGCGGCATTATATGCACCAAAATTCACGCCAAAATAAGAAATCTATGGGAAATAAGATTTTTACGCATCCAGATAACTGCGACCTTCGTGCTTCAGATAAGTCAATGCCTTGCTTATGGCTCCGTCTTTCACTTTTAATGCCTCTTCGAAAATAGCAGTACTCAAATCAATATTACTGGCATTTTCGCCCATTTTCGATGCTGCTGTGTTGATGATGCGAATAACATCTTCCTTGGCATTTTTTACCAGGCCCCAGGCCTGATTACTCACATAAATTTGTTGCGCTAAATTATGTTCAAACTCCATGCGAATGGCTTGTATTAGGGCATTTTGCATGGAAATGGCATTAAGATCGGGTGTGTTTACCCGCATGATAAGGTTCTCAGGGCTGATACGCTCAAGCAGCAATGCCAT
>PKSX01000032.1 GCA_002869435.1 Marinilabiliales bacterium
AACCATTAACAAAAATTAAAAAAAGCCCGTAGTCGGGCTTTTAAGGGGGTTAAATACATTATGATCAATAAATGTAAAAAAATGAATGTAATTGTTCTGTTTTGGCTCCTGTTATATTATCATTTGAGAGTATACATCAATATGCTCCCATTTGTTGTCGTTTGTGTTTTGTTTAATTTGCAATACGGCACGTAAGTTTATTGTGTTTTTCTTTTCAATACTTATGCCTGCTTTAGTACAATATTCATTTGTTTCACCTCGGTTAACATAGTTTGAAGCATGCCTTCCCGAAATGAACACAAATGCAATTGCAATAATGATAGATGTACTTTTCATATCGTCTTCATTTTCTATCCGCTGCCGGAAAAATACATCGGCAAATATATGTCAATAGTCGAATTCAAAATGCGTTTTATTGACCACTAGCCAAAATATGTGATAAGATGCAACAGTTCTGACAATGAATATTGCTGATGTAGAAGACTTGTAATAGTTTGTTTGTATCACATCAACAGATGATTTGACAAAAGAGTATAAAAAAAGCCCGATTAAGGGCTTTTCTGAGTTTGGGGGTTAAGTTAGTTTAAGAATTTGTGTATTACATAATCTGTTTCATTCATAATTTTGATAATAATAAGTCCTGATTTTTCTGTTTTTAATCTTGCGCTGTTGCAGCCTCTTTCACACATGAGTTCCTGTTGTGTTATAATTCTTCCTGAAATATCGTAGATCTCGATTCTATGCGTTCCTTCAAAAGGTGTATTAAATTTAATTTCCAGACTGTTGTCAACTTCAAAAACGCTAATTATTCTTAGTTTTTCATTATTGTTGCTGCAGTTAATGCTATTTGTTGCAAGGATTTCAGAGGTGCCGTCAAAATCAGTTTGTGAAAGCCTGTAATATGCCAGTAACCCATCATTGTTAAAATCAATATGTTCCCATACACCCGGTTCTATGAAATCTTCATGCTGAATTACAGCAATGGGTTTGAAGTTTTGTCCATCTGCGCTTTTTTCTATTGTGAAATAATCGTTGTTTTCAGAGCTATATGTTTCCCATCTTAAAACAGGGTTTCCGTCATTGCAATATGTTATGAAGCTTTTCAGCACAATAGGTAACGGGATATTTATGGGGCAGAAATATTGCTGATTGGTCGCCCCTCCTGTTGAGCCGGTAAAACCCCAATAAACATTTGGATTTCCTCCAAAAACATTGGTGATAAAATCATAATTGGCGCAAACCCGTTGGTTTCCGTCAACATAAACACAGAGGTCTTGCGTTGTAGCATCCCATGTAACTCTGAGTTCATAAATATCACCATCCTCCAGTTCATTATCACTTGGATCTGCAATTGCCGGTCCGGCAAGGGGCGAAGTTGCTAGGTTCCCGCCAATATATATTGCTGTATGATCTTCGGCTAAATCCCAGGTGTGAGACGGCCAGTCATTATCATAAGTGTCAAATTCAACAACAACGGCATTGCTGATTCCACCTGCACCTAATTGCTGACCATCACTTCCACAAGCCGTTACTCCTTCAGGGCTGTTTTGAAAGACAAAAGTGCAACCATCGCCTCCGGCATCATCATCCCCAAAATACATGTTAATCGTGTAGTCAAATGAACTGGCAAATGATATTGTACCCGTATTCCAGATACAACCTCTCTGGCTGGAAGCATCATCAGTTATTTGTGCACAATTGCTGCCCCCTGTTGGATAGTCCTCTGCATTATCAACCAGACAATAATTTGAGTTAACCCGGGTTCCGGTAGTAAAACTTCTGATTTCACACACAGATGCTGTCATACTACCTTCTCTGGGGATAATTTGCCAGTAATATGTCGTGTTTTCACCAAGTGCAAAATTAACGGCAAACTCGTCTGTGCTGACGTTAGTAAGATAGGCCGGGGATGGGTTTGTTCCGAAATATATATCATAGGTTATTGCACCGCCACAACTCGAAACTTCCGGATCCCAGTCAAGTATTGAACCGCAAGGGCTTACATCAATGGCGCCATCGGCAGGAGTATTTAATGTGGCGCATGAAGGGGCTGAAGGTGTACAACATGTTATGTCAAGTGAATAGTCTCCGGTATTTGAACCATAACCGCCAACAAAAATATAGTAATCAGTACC
>PKSX01000246.1 GCA_002869435.1 Marinilabiliales bacterium
AAAGCGGCCAATGGCCGCTTTTCCTTTTGAAAAATATGTCGTTTAGTAACGCTCTCTTTTTCTGTAGTGTGTATGCAGCAGATCGTGTGATTTGTGTCCGAGGGGTTTACCAAGGAACTCATCATAAATCTGAGCAACTTCCGGGTTCTCGTGTGACTTACGAACCGGCATACCTTCGTCCTCAGCATAGATAGCTTCGGTACGTTTCTGACGGATTTCGAGGCTGGTAGGAACAGGTTGTCCGCCACCACCAAGGCATCCACCAGGACAAGCCATAACTTCGATGAAGTGATAAGCAGCTTTCCCGTCACGAACAGCATCCATAAGGATTTTGGCATTGGCCAGACCGTGAGCGATAGCAACTTTGAGCTCAGCACCTTCGAGGAATGACCAGTCGGGAACACAACCTTCAATCTTAAGGCTGGCTTCTTTCACACCGTCCATACCACGAACAGGAGTAATGTTGAGATTTTCAAACGGAATTTCGCGTCCGGTTACAATCTCGTAAGCTGTACGTATAGCAGCTTCCATTACACCACCGGTAGCTCCGAAAATAACAGCAGCACCGGTAGAGTCACCCATGATACTATCATATTTCTGATCTTCCAGTTTCATAAAATCGATACCTGCCTGCTTAATCATCGCAGCGAGTTCGCGGGTAGTAAGAACCACATCTACATCCTGATATCCGCTATCGCGCATTTCCGGACGTTCGCACTCAAATTTCTTTGCAGTACAAGGCATGATGGAAACAGAGTATATGTTTTTAGGATCAAGGTCTCTTTTCTCTGCATAATATGTTTTAGCAAGTGAGCCAAACATTTGCTGAGGAGACTTACATGTAGAAAGGTTATTCAACAAAGTGGGATACATATGCTCGATATACTTAATCCAGCCTGGTGAGCAAGAAGTGAACATTGGCAGAGCAACGTCTTCTTTTTTGTCAACGAGGGCCATTTTAAGGCGGGTAAGCAACTCAGTACCTTCTTCCATAATGGTAAGGTCGGCAGTGAAATCTGTATCAAGAACACTTTGGAATCCAAGGTGTTTAAGTGCGGCAACCATTTTTCCGGTTACGCGGGCACCCGGATCAAATCCGAGCTCTTCACCGAGAGCGATACGTACTGCAGGAGCAGTTTGTACAACAACATGTTTGTCAGGATCATTAATGGCATCCCAAACTTGCTCTGTGTATGATCTTTCCTGAAGTGCAGCAGTGGGGCAGCGGTTGATACACTGGCCACAATTGGTACAAACAACTTCATGCATTGGTTTATCCATGAAAGTTCCAATATGCTGATGATCGCCTTTGGCAATAACTGCAAGTGCATTTACATTTTGCAGTTCGCTACAGGTACGTACACAACGCTGGCAGCGAATACATTTTGAATCATCCTTGGCAATTGAAGGAGAGCTGATATCCATAACCATATCCTCTTCTTTTACCAGGTTTTCATACACGTGATCGCCTACACGGTATTCAGAAGCCAACTCCTGAAGTTCGCAGCTTCCGTTTTTAATACATTTGGTACAGTCTGCATTATGCTCTGAAAGTAATAACTCAACAACGCTTTTGCGTGCAGAACGCACTTTCTCGCTATTGGTCATGATTTCCATACCTTCGGCAACAGGAGTTGCGCAGGCAGCGGCAAGCAAACGGGCACCTTTTACTTCTACAACACAAACACGACAGTTTCCGGCAACACTCAGGTCGGGATGGTGACATAAGGTCGGGATTCTGAAATTGAGCTTGCGTGCAGCATCCAGTATGGTAGTCCCTTCTTCAACAGAAACGGGAATATTATTTATCTTAAGATTTACCATGGTTTTGCTCTTTTTAGATTAGTAAATGATTTCTTCTTTGAAGTTGTCAATGATAGAAATAAAAGGATTGGCAACTGATTGTCCGAGACCACATTTTGCAGAGATTTTCATACTTTCTGCAAGTTTTTTCAGGTCATCTAAATAAGAAGGTTTTCTATCACCTTTCTTAATCAGTTCAATACCTTTAAGCAGTTGCTGACAACCTACACGACAAGGTGTACACTGACCACATGATTCTTCAACGAAAAACTCGAGGTAGTTCTTTAATACATTGTACATTGAACGTGAGCTGTTGAAGATCATCATTGAACCACCTGTTGGAATTCCTTCAAATCCGATAACGGTTTCTCCAAAATTCTTTCTGGGAACACAGTGTCCTGAAGCACCACCAACCTGAACAGCTTTGGTGTCTCCGTCACCCCATTCGTCAACAAAATCATTCAGTTTCATTCCGAGCTCGAGCTCGAAAATACCGGCGTTTGGAGTGTCGCCTGAAACAGAAAATACTTTTGATCCACTTGAGTCTGCAGTACCGAGCGATTTAAAATCGTTGGCACCCATACGTACAATCATTGTGGTATACACAAAAGTTTCAACGTTATTAATGATGGTAGGTTTAGCATTATATCCGGCAACAGTTGGGAATGGTGGTTTGTTGCGTGGCTCACCGCGCTTTCCTTCCATTGATTCCATAAGTGCAGTTTCTTCACCGCAAACATATGCACCACTTCCGGACTTAATTTTAATTGTGAAGTTTACGCCTCTTTGCTGAAGCTGATTATTGAAAATATCAATCTTCTCCTGAAGCTCTTTAAGCATGTAATTATACTCACCACGAAGGTAGATATATCCTTCTTCGGCACCGGTAGCATGTGAACAAAGTGCCATACCTACGAATACTTTCTGAGGAACTTTGGTTAAAATCTCACGATCCTTAAATGTTCCCGGTTCGCCTTCGTCGGCATTACAAATGATATATTTTTTGTCGGCCTGCTCTGCAGCAGCAAATTTCCACTTCAAACCAGTGGGGAAACCTGCTCCGCCGCGACCTTTTAATCCACTATTGATGATCTCGTTAATGACATCGTCTTTTGGCATGGCAAGACCTTTGTCAAGCACGTCATAGACAGCGCATCCGGCATCGAATATGATATCAACTTTTTTTGTACTCATTTCAATTCCTTTTTAGTTCCTGATTAGTTATTTGTGGAAACAACATACTTTTCAAGTGCTTCCATAGCTTTTTGAGGGGTGAGCTCTGTGTAAACGTCATCATTGATCAGCATAACCGGACCCATGTGACACCAACCCATACAATTGGCTACGAGCAATGAAAAATTGCCGTCATGTGTTGTTTCACCAACTTTAATTTTTAATGTGGCCTCAAGTGCTTCGATAATCTCATCTTTGCCTGCCATATCACATGAAATGGTTTGACAAACACGGATTACGTTGCGACCTCTTGGAACTGTATCCAAAAAGGTATAGAAACTTGCTGTACCGTAAACATCAGCAGCAGAAACATCCATATGTTCTGCAACTTTTTTCATGGCATCTTCGCTAAGATATTTTTCTTTAGCGACTACGCCCTGGAGCACTGCCATAAGGCTGTTACGGCATTTGCCGTGCTTCTCAACCAACTCTTTAATTAAGTTTTCTGTATTGGACATATTATCCTCCATTTGTTTGTTATTCAATTAACAATTGTGGCCAAAAATAGTAAACCTTAGGAGATTAGGGCATAGTTATCTAGGATTTTTTATGATATTATATTAATTTATAGATAGTCTAAATTAGAAGTATGATTATCAATAGCTTAAAACATTGTATAGATGCGGAATGGAGGGATGCTCAATTTCTTAAAATATGAAACTTATTTCATGGAGATTTTACGAATTATCGGGGTCAAAAAATGCTTTATTATCAGTGTTTTTGAAATTTCTGATTTTATGATGAGTCTGGCCATAAAGGGAGAAATAAAATAGTAGACCCAAATAAAGATTTTTCCTGCAACTGATTTAGCCATTTTTTCATCTCTAAACCGTCTAAGAATAAGCACTTCAGGCGCATTATAATCACCGTAGCAGGCAGTGGCAATAAAGCATCCTTCCTTTGGCTTTGGAAAGCCATTTTCAGCAGCCAGATTATCTACATAGTTTTTGGCTGATTTGAGATCCCATTTTCTCGTTTCTTTACAATGCTTTATGGCCTGAATACGTCCTTTCTCACGATAAATTTTGAGAATCTCAGTATCGAAACTGCTTAATTCTTCATGTTCGGCCGAACCGGGAGCAAATTTTTGTTTTGCCTCATCGGGTTTGTATTTATGGTTACAATTCAGACAAACAAAAGTGAGGCTCACTTGACCCTGTTTTTTTGTTTTGAGGATTTTTAGAATATCTGAACCACACTTAGGGCAGGAAAGACTTACCATGAGAGTTATTTTGATGATAAATGTCCGATTTTTTTTAATATTTCTTCCACTTGCACGATGACAAATTGCTCTTCGTTATTGTGAATAATGAAGTCGCTTCGTTTTTCTTTAATACGTTCTGATCCTTGCATTTTTTCACGTTCTTCAATTTGTTCCCGGCTCATATTTCTACTTTCATTCAACCTTCTATGGCGAATTTCGGCAGGGGCAGAAACGTTTATTCTGTAATCAAAAAGATCTTGCAAGCCTATTTCGTACAGCATCGCTGCTTCAACCAGAATGTCCTGGTTCGATTCGCTGATCATCATGCGGATTAGTTCTTTCAAAGCAGGGTAGAGTATGGAATTCACTCTATGATAGATAGACTCATCGTTAAAGTATTTTTTTGCGATGCTTTTGTAATCAATATTGCCATCCTTTTTCCTGATGGTGATTTCTAGTATTTTTTCAATTTCGGCTTCGATGTTTTCAAATTTATATAAACGCTTGGCAAGCAAGTCAGCATCATAAACAACAAAACCGAATGATGCAAAGACTTTTGCTACGCTTGATTTACCGCTTCCGATATTACCGCTTAAACCAATGCTAATCATTTATCCAATGGTATTGATACAGGGCTGAAACTGATTAATCTTGAGGGTGTATTGATTTGAGGCCTGAATATAATCTCTTTTTCAGATGTTTTGTGTCTGATTCGTGTTTGTACTTTGTTTACATAAACAGGTACCCATGCTTCAAAAACAATGTTTTCGGAATAAAGCTTGCCATTAACTTCGGTTTGGAATGACTCAGTCCATGTCAGTCGCTTCACTTTTGTAACAGGAATAACGACGTCTGTTGTATTGCGAGAGAACATCCATTCATCCTTCTCATTCATCTGCAGTTTGACATTTATCTTGGTAGTGTCTTCCAGATTGTCAAGCGACACCGGAGCACATAAAATGCTGTCTATGGTTTGGATTGTTTTTGACGGACCCTCAAGTAATACAGAATCAGGATTAATTAAAATATCTCCTAAAACCATATAGCCTTCGGCACAGCTATAAGAAAGATTTGTAATTACAGGTATCTTTTTGGTTGGATAAGCGGTTAATGAATATGAAATATTGCTGTAATCAAACTCTCTAATGGTAATACTGCCGGGTAATTCTTTCTGGATGGCAGAAACAATATCTACTTTTTGAATGTAAAATATATGCTTATCCTCCGCATCTTGTTGTGAGAATTGATTGAAATCAAGATCAACAATTGTTTTATCTTTTAGATAATAACGTATTAATCCAAAACCTGATCCGCTAATTTCAATTTGCAGGCTTGTATCGGGAAAATTTGCTGTATGATAATACTCCGGAATGTTTTTAACGTGAAGATCAATGTTTACATTCACATTAAACTCACGGGTTAGGTGATTGATGAACCAAAGAAAAGCAGAAAGCAACAGGGCGATAAGAAAGACCCTGAACTTTCTGCTCGATTTTAGTTTCTTGGCGATCATTTATTTTCCCCGAGCAACTTTCTCGGGATCGTATTCGGAGCCAATGGCTGATTTTTCCATTTTAAGTTTACCCTGGCCTTCAGTTTCAACAATTACGGTATTGTCGGTAACTTCAATGATCTTTCCATGAATACCTCCAATGGTTATGATGCGGTCACCTTTTTTCAGATTTGACCTGAAATTTCTGGCTTCACGCTGTTTTTTCGACTGCGGCCGGATAAAGAATAACCAGAAAACCACCACAATGAGAATAATAGGCAAGAATGACATAATACCACTACCACCTTCTCCGCCCTCACCCTGGGGCATCATAAGTAAAATGTAAGCAAGATTCATATTTTTGTTTTTAAGGTTCTTTAACAACGGCTTTTATAGTGATAGAGAAGTTTGGCGGTTCACAGTTTGTAGCCAATACTATACTCTTGTTTTGAACACCCTTTTTGCCGTGAGAATTAAACTGTATCGTGATTTGTCCTTCTTCTCCGGGAGCAATGGCTCCTTTTGGATAATCGGGAACCGTACAACCACAGGTTACAGTATGTGAAGAAATGATCAAGTCTTCATTTCCCGTGTTCTTGAATTTGAAAGTGAAAGAAACAATCTCACCTTCCAGTATTTCGCCAAAATCATGTTCAGTTTTTTCAAAAGTCATCCATGGTCCGTCATCGGAAATTTGCCCGTCAGCAGTGTTATTATTGTGAACTACGTCGGGGTCAAGCCTGTCGTTATCTTTATTTCCACTACAGGCAGCCAGAGATATACTCAGAACAAAAACCGAAATAATCCGAGTTATTTTCGAGTTCATGAATTAGTTTTTTGCAAAGGTATGAATAATTTGGTTCTGCCGGGAAAAAGGTTAATGGTTATTGGGGAGAAGTCTAAATATACGTACTCCCCAAAACCTATTTCTTAGTCTTCAGCCAAAACAATCAGTTTGTCTTCGGCACTGAATTTCACTAATTTCTCCTTATTGGGGTTCATTACAATACCGTAGTTTGCATTAGGATCATTTGATTTAGACATGATGCGATATCCTATGGCCACCTGATCAAAGTCAGATGCAAGTTTACTAATCTGGTAGAATGTACACTCCTGATTTTCTTTAACATAAGCCATAGCAGGTTTAAAATATATCTCAGAGCCATCGGCATCAAGAAGGTCTTCAATAACGGGTTTCAGATACTTATTCTCGCTGATCATGGTCAATAGCAAGCTTACAAGCTTTTCGCTTACAATGAAATCATTGTTTTGACTGATTCTGGCAAGTTCCATGTTCATCGGATCAAGCATTTCGCTTACTACATTTATATCAAAATTGTTTCTTTTAACAATATCTCTTATGTGCAGCAGCGTCACTAGCGTATTTGCATCAGCCTGTTGAATGTCAATTCCGTTTTCAGCAAGAATAATTATATAATCGTAATCCTCAACTTTAAGCGAATTCAGGAATTTACCACTCGTTATGTCACCATATTTAATGTCGGTCGAGAGTCCTTCAACATTGAGTTTCTCCATGTTTTCCTGCAGATCTTCCTGTGCAATGATCTGAATGGTACTACCATCAGGAAAATAATTGGCAAACTCAGTAACAATTAAAGGAATTTTTGAATTATAGCCAAGTATAAGAGTGCTTACTTTTGATTTCTCAAAGGTGTATTCATCGTTACTTTTTATCTCTTCTACTTCACGATGTCCGCACTTTCCGTTGACAATTACAGTATCATCATCTTCACTTATGGCAACAATCATATCATCTTCAGTAATAACATAGTCTTTTGGAGGATTAAGCTGAACTTTTTTGTCCTTATATTGAAGACCAATCAAAGTACTGTCTTTATAACACAACATAGCCTCGCTGAAGGTTTTGCCTACAACTTTCGGCTCTTTCTGAAAATATATCTCATCACCTTCAAAACGTAATAACTCTTCAATGACAATGCTTAATCCCGGTTGATGTACAGCCTGTACAGTAAGACGAGCAATAATATCGCTTAGAAGCAGTGTTTCTACTTCATCTTTGGCTACCATCTCTATGACCTCCTGATTTTTTTCGTCCAGAACCTCAACAGTAATATGATAATTCTCTTTTTTGCGATTCGGGTTATTGACTATAGCCAAAACAGTTTTTATAACAAAGATGTCTTCAAAGCCTTCGCTTTCAGGCGGAACAATGATTATGGCCCTGGCACCATTAAAATTAACCATATCCAATGCGTTCATGTCCATGGGACTCCCTGTACGACAAATTACTTTGCTGTTTCTTGTAGTTTCAACCTGATCTTTAATGGCATCTTCCATGTCGGTTTTATCTTCTTCCGACATAACTACAATCCTCGGTTTATGCTGATTTTCATTGGCAATGGAAAGCTGATGAATGACTGTGAAAACCTTTGGTGACCATCCCAGAATAAGAGTATGGTTGGTTTCAATTACTTTCGATCGACCTTTGCGTAATTGCTCAATTTTCTGATCAAATCCGGCCGAAATAATACCAATCAATGCAGATACTATAAAAATACCTCCAATTGTGATGATCAGCATGAGTATCCGGAATGCCCAGCCTTCGTCTCCGCAAACTGTTCCTGGGTCAATGCTTCTCATAAGCGATTGCCAAAGCGCTTCTATAAAATTCATACCTTCTGACTCAGCAGGAAGAATACCAATGATAGCCACAAAAATGGCTGAAATCAGAACCAATAACAGGGTGGCAATACCAAGCCATGCAATTATGGCTCCCGGACCTTTCGACATCAGATTGTCAAAAGTGTACTTGAAACGATCTTTGAATGTAGTTTTACTCATGATGATAAAAATTGGTCTGTAAAGTAAACCAATTCATCTGATATACGCAAATGATTTATGAGATAAGATTTATGAATTTAGAAACAATTACTGTTGTTCTGCCTTATGTAAAGAACTATAAATCTCTTGAATTATTAAATTCTCTTGAGCAAGGCGATGGATTCCACATGGTGGGTTTGTGGAAACATGTCAACAGCCTGTAAATATGCAACCTTATATTGATCCTTCATCATTTCAACATCTCTGGCTTGAGTGGCAGAATTACAGCTTACATAAACTATTTTGTCGGGAGAAGCTTTTAATATTTGCTGCACAACATCTGGATGCATGCCTGAACGAGGAGGATCAGTAATGATAACATCGGGCTGCCCATTTTCGGAAATAAACTTCTCGGTAAGAGTTTTTGCAAGGTCACCGCAATAATAAACACAGTTTTCCACATTGTTCTTCTCAGCATTGCTATTGGCGTTGGCAATGGCATCATCCACATATTCAATACCCACTACTTTTTTTGCATTGGGCGCTACAAAAAGAGCAATGGTACCTGTTCCTGTATATAAGTCATAAACAGTTTCTTTCCCGGTTAGACCGGCCAGCTCACGTGTCTTCTTGTACAACTCGCAGGCCTGATCATGATTGGTTTGATAGAAGGACAATGGACCTACTTCAAATCGTAAATGTTCCATTCGTTCCTCCAGAAAAGAAGGCCCGTCGAAAACTTTATAATCGAGGCCATCCATACTGTCGTTTCGCTTATCATTTACTATGTATATCCATGAGCGTACGTCTGGAAGTTTTTCTTTTAGTTTTTCCAAAAAGTTCCGAACATCATTATTGTTTTCTTTTACAACAAGCGAAACCATCCAATGATTCTCAATGTTATTGCGAATGATGATGTTTCGAAGCAGGCCTTCATGAGTTTTTCTGTTGAAAAATGTAAGGTTCTGTTCCAGTGCAGTTTGATAAACTGTATTTCGAATAGTATTACTGTATTCGGGTTGAAGATGACATTCCTCAATGTGAAGAATTTTATCAAATCGCTGAGAAATATGGTAGCCTAGTGCTCTCATTTCTTCATTCTCATCATTATTCTTGTCAACAATCCATTTTAAATCAGAAAACGAGAATTCGAGCTTATTTCTGTAGTAGTATTCTTTCTCAGAAGCAATAACAGGTTGCATTTCCGGTTCTAATCCGGCAATTTTTCTGAAATTATCTGCCACTTGTTTGCTTTTCATTTCACTTTGTGAAGGATAATTGAGATGCTGCCATTTACAACCACCACAATCACCAAAGTGTTTGCATCTTGGATCTGTCCGATCCGGACTTTGTACATGTATTTCACGCAGAAAGCCTTCGCTGTAATTCTTTCTGGAACGTACCAGCATTACATCTGCTATATCTCCCGGAGCAGCAAAAGGTACAAAAACGACTTTTCCATCGTGTCTTCCAATACATTTGCCTTTAGCACCGGCTTCTACAATCTCCATCTTTTCTATGATGGTTCCGTACACTTTTTTCCTTTTTCCCATAAATCTAGTTCAGAAATTCACTGATAGTGTTGCTCAGCTGTTCGGTAGTGATACCTCTTGTGATTTCGCCATTTTTTGTAATGCTGATTTTTCCGGTTTGTTCACTTACAATAATGCTGAGCGCGTCTGAATTCTCGGAAATGCCCATAGCTGCCCTGTGACGCATACCCATGTCGGCAGGAAGATTTTCGCGTCGGCTAACCGGCAGGATACATTTTGCAGCAGTGATTTTATTACGGTGAATTAATACAGCACCATCGTGCATGGGTGCATTTTTGTAAAAAATATTCATCAGCAAATCTTTACTGATGAAAGCATCCATCTTTAAGCCTGTGTTTTGAATATCAAGCAATTCGTTTTTATCGCTGGTAATAACAATCAGTGCTCCGGTTTTGGTTTTCGACATTTCAGCACATGCATTGACTACATTCTCGTATTCCATTTCTTTCTCTTCTTTCAGTATTTTCCAGAAAAGAAAACGACTGTGTCTGTTGTCTATAATCCGTTGCGAACCCAGCATTAATAAGAACCGTCGTATTTCCTGCTGAAATACTATAATCAGTGCAATTACCCCAACACCAATAAACTGTCCGAGAATTTCTGTCAGCATATTTAAACCAATGGCTTCTACCAGCTTCCAGATCAGATAAACAGCCAAAATTCCAAGGAAAATTCTGAGTGCGGCAGTACCACGGATGAGATTGTAAAACGCAAAAATGAGATAGGCTACCAGAATGATGTCTATCACATCCTTCCAGCCGATTGAAAATATCTCATTGATGAAGAGCAGCATCTGCTTTTTTTGCAAAGGTAGATATTTATTCATAACCTGTCAGGTCGTATTTGTAAAATACTAATCCGTTAAATCCTGATTGGTTTTCCAAACTTCATTAATTTTGTAAAAAAATCGGATTATGAAAGACTTTGTTGCAGAACTGAAATGGCGCGGAATGATTCACGACCAGATGCCCGGTGTGGAAGATTACCTGAAAGAGGGAATGGGTACTGCATATGTAGGTATTGATCCAACAGCTGATTCTCTACATATCGGACACCTGGTGTCAGTCATGATGCTGAAACATTTTCAGATTTGCGGCCATAAACCTATTGTGGTTATGGGCGGTGCAACCGGAATGATTGGCGATCCTTCTGGTAAAAGCGAAGAACGCAATCTTCTCGATGAAGCTACTTTACGTCATAATCAGGAGTCGATTAAAGAACAACTCAAAAGTTTTCTGGATTTCGATACCAGTGATGCCAATGCGGCTTTAATGACCAATAATTACGACTGGATGAAGGAATTTTCTTTCCTCTCATTTATTCGCGATGTGGGTAAGCACCTGACCGTAAATTATATGATGGCTAAAGACAGTGTGAAAAAGCGTTTAAGCGGCGAAGCCAGCGAAGGAATGTCTTTTACCGAATTTACCTATCAGCTGGTGCAGGGATACGATTTTCTGTATCTGTATCAGAATCACAATTGCCGTCTGCAAATGGGTGGTAGCGACCAGTGGGGGAATATTACCACCGGTACCGAGCTCATTCGCCGTAAAACCGGAGGATCTGCATTTGCATTAACTTGCCCTTTGATTACAAAAGCAGATGGCGGGAAATTTGGAAAAACCGAGAAAGGAAATATCTGGCTCGATCCTGAGAAAACAAGCCCATACGCATTTTACCAGTTCTGGCTCAATACTTCAGATGAAGATGCCGAGAAATACATAAAAATATTCACCCTCCTCGATCAGGATACGGTTGAAAAACTAACAGAACAGCATCGTGCAGAACCTCATATGCGTTTGCTTCAGAAAACGCTGGCCGAAGAATTAACCGTTATGGTGCATTCCAGAGAAGATTACGATAGCGCTGTGGAAGCCAGCCAGATCTTGTTCGGAAAAGGAACGGCCGAAACACTGCAAAAGCTTTCAGAAGATATGTTTTTGAGCATTTTTGAAGGTGTACCTATGGAAGAAATAAGCCGTGCACAGCTTGAAGCCGGAATTCCGGTACTCGAATTTGCTGCCGATGTGGCCAAAGCATTCTCAAGCCGTGGCGAAGCCCGCCGCATGGTAAAAGACAACGGACTTTCTATTAATAAAGACAAAGTGAAGGAAGATTTACTTGTTGGCATCCAGCATTTGCTAAATGACCGATATATATTGGTTCAGAAAGGAAAGAAGAATTTCTTTATTGTGAGAGTTTTATAACCATTATATTTGTAGAGACTAAACTCTGCAAATATGAAATCATATAGATTGTTTTCTTTCATAATTCTGATTGCATTATGCATTCAGGGCTTTACCAATGACGGCGTGTTCTATTCTCAGGGTGGCAATCTCTACCCTAAAAAAGAAACCACCATTCAACTTAAGCGCGAAGTGCTCATTTTTACCTATCTCGATACTGCAGTGCGGGTAGAAATTTTGTTTGAGTTTTATAATCCCGGTGAAGCGAAAACCGAAACCGTGGGCTTTGTTACACCACCTTCTTCAGGTGATATGCCATATAGAGACGATGGCTTGGTTGATGGAGAATTTAAGCATCCTAAAATATTTGATTTCTATGCCATTGTAAATGACATCATGCAGCCCTGGAAGGTTTTTAAAGCCAAAGAAAGCGGTTTCAGAACAGATAGCGAGGGTGAATTTTACAACGAATATGTTTATTATTTTGATGCAGAATTTCAAAAAGGCACCAATATTATTCAACATAGTTATATTTATAAAGGGAGCAGTTCGGTAGAATATAAAAATGAGTTCTTCTATCGGCT
>PKSX01000182.1 GCA_002869435.1 Marinilabiliales bacterium
AGTCCACGGGCCGGCAATCCCGTTGGTACTGTATTGAAGGTAAATCCCTTCATCAGGCTCATCAGGGCCTTCGCAGTCCGTACCCGGGTTACCTGTATGCTCAGCCAGCACCATGTCAAAAACGATCATATAATTTCCATCACTTACATCAACGGTTGGGGTAGATACATATCTCGGAGCTGATGAATCGGCACCGAACCATAAATAAAATGAATTGTCCCAACCCGGAAAACAGGGATTGGTAAAGTTCACCGGTACGCTGGCATAATACGAACCTAAAGACTGGTTATTAAATGTTTGCGTACATGCACAATTGCTAAGACTATCTTCGAGCTCAGCCGAAAAATACATGGTATAAGGATCCGGTCTTACGTGGCTACAGGAAATACTCCAAGAAAATACAGAACCTACACTATCTCTGTCTCTAACTGGTTGATTAAAATTTGCCGGAGGATTAACAATGATTGGTTCACCATATCCGGTAAGTGCAATAGTATCTATGCCATTATAAGTAGCATAAACAGTATCTTCATAAGTAGTTCCTGCTAAAACACAGGTGTCTGAGGGAACATAAAGAAATGCGCTGTCGGGGTTACAATCGATAACATTAACCAGAATATCACGCATGGTACTGCCCACAAACACACCGTTTCTGTATTTAGAGACCTGCACCGCATAATTAAAAAAACCTTTTTGATTGGGCGTATCCCAGGTCAATATACCTGTATTCTGATCTATCTGAAAAACAGAACTCGTACTTGGGTTAGTAAATCCTGAAATAACTGATCCACCATCGCCCCTGCAGTCAATAATGGAATATTGCAATTGATCTCCATCCTGATCATAGGCCACCAGATTAAGATATGCAGCATCGTTATTACAGACATTCAGTTGCGGAGGTTCTACAAAAACAGAAGAATGAATTGAGCCCAAAAACGGATTTGCAACAATAACAGCTTCTGCATAAATATCGGTAATCAGCGAATAAGAAATATTATTAACATTTGTACTTCTTACACTGTAAGAAACAGAGATAGTGAAACTGGAAGGACCGGAAAAAGTATGTGTTCCGGAATATGTAATCTTTTTAAGCTCACCGGGCAGATCTTCCACAGCCGAAACTGCCATGACAGAATATGAATTATCACCCCAGTTCAGCACCACTGCTGAATCTACCGGACTGGGGTCATATACATAAAATATTGCATTAGCCCGATATGTAAGACCACTGATATTATCATAGGTAAGCTCAAGCGACTTCACATTCATCGCAGAAGTCAACTGAGCAGCTAAGATAAATATCAGGAATACAATTCTTCTCATCTTCCGGAATTTCAGGCTCACAATTTAAATGTACTATTATATGATTACAAAAGTAAGTTTTTGTTTAATGATAAACGCAGAAACTGACGAATATTATTTATGATTTCATAAAATTTCTACAAATTTGCAGTTTCCGACAAATTACCCAAATATATATTTGAAATATATTCAACAAAAGACCTACTGATTATTATCATATACGAAACTTTCGCTTATTATATAGCTCCTATACCATTGATTTACTTACCCTTAAGCTTCTTCATTAAGGTTAGATTAAGGAAGATTCAAGAATTCACTCCGTCTGAGATGTAGATACTAGGAAAATATCGGAAATTTTATTATTATCTTTGTAACACATTATAAATTAGTTAAAATGGGGTTTAAATCATTATTATTCGTTTTTGCCATTTTCTTTGGCATTCTGAGTATGAACGCTCAGACCGTTGTCTTTTCCGAAGACTTTGAGACATTACCGCTTGATATGACCAGCAGTGGTTCCGGAACATGGGATCGTACTGATATGTTGTATGCGGGTGGAGCCTATTCAGATACTTCAGTTGTTACTTTGGCGGGTACTACCTACCTGACCACAAACAGCTTTAGTACAGCAGGCAATTACCAGGTTTTACTGGAATTTGATCAGATTTGTAAGATTGAATTCTTTGATGCCGGAAAAATTGAGTATAGTATTGATGGTGGTACCAACTGGTATGAACTAACGACGACTGAATATACCGGTTCCGGTTCTTTCACCAGTAATAAATTTACTTCACAAAG
>PKSX01000015.1 GCA_002869435.1 Marinilabiliales bacterium
AGGCATCCTTATTTCCGAAGACCCCATAACCATGTATTCGGCACTCGATTTACCGCCCAAAGGACTCCCCACCGTGCAGTGGGATATGTACACCGCCGAAGACCTGGGTTATGAGAAATTCGATATCCTGAGCCAACGCGGCATCGGGCATATCGGCGACAGCATTAAGCTCATTGCACAGAACAAGCGTGAGAAAGTAGACATACACAATATTCCGGCACTGAAAGAAGATCCTGTTATTCCCGACTTACTCGAAAAAGGTGAGACCATAGGATGTTTCTATGTGGAAAGTCCGGCCATGCGAAGCCTGCTCAAAAAACTGCAATGCCGCGATTACCTGAGCCTGGTGGCCGCCAGCTCCATCATCCGGCCCGGAGTTTCATCTTCCGGCATGATGCATGAATATATCCGCCGCTTTCATTATCCTGAAAAAGCCACTTACCCGCACCCTGTTCTGAAAGAGCTGCTCGATGAAACTTTCGGCGTGATGGTCTATCAGGAAGATGTGCTGAAGGTTGTGCATCACTACGCAGGCATGAACCTCGCCGATGCCGACATTCTACGCCGGGCCATGAGCGGAAAATACCGCAGTAAGACCGAGATGCAGCGCATTGTAGATAAATTCCACGAAAGTGCAGCAGAACTTGGACGCCCGAAAGATGTTACACAGGAACTCTGGCGACAGATTGAATCCTTTTCCGGCTATTCCTTTTCCAAAGCGCATTCGGCATCTTTTGCGGTGGAAAGTTACCAAAGTCTTTTTCTGAAAGCCTATTATCCGCTGGAGTTTATGGTTTCCGTCATCAATAATTTCGGAGGGTATTACCGCAGCTGGGTGTATTTTGCCGAAGCCCAGAGACTGGGCGGAAAAATTGCCACACCATGTATCAACAGGGGGAGCTATCTGACCACATTACATGGAGATACACTCATTGTGGGATTCATCCACATCAAAAGCCTGGAAGAAAAATTCATCAAAGGCATTTTGCGCGAACGGCAAACCAACGGAGAATATGCCAGCATTCAGGACTTTATGGATCGTATTCCTACCAACCGTGAGCAGATCATTTTGCTGATACGCAGCGGATCATTTGCCTTTACCGGCAAAACCAAACCCGAATTATTGTGGGAGGTTTTCGGACAAGCGCCCAAGAAAGCACCTGTGGCCGGCACTAAGCCAATGTTTCCGGTAGCAGTTGATAAATACGAGCTGCCAACCCTTGTTGCCGGAAGCCTGGAAGATGCCTATGATGAGATGGAACTCATTGGCTTTCCGGTTAGCCTTACCTGGTTCAGCATCCTGCAAAGTGACTTCAGAGGTGAAATCATGACTAAAAACATGGAGAAAAACGTGGGCAAAAGGGGCAGAATGCTTGGCGTATTGCTTACCATAAAGCCGGTACGCACCAAGAAAAATGAACTAATGTATTTTGCCAGTTTCATGGATGCGGAAGGACATTTTTTCGAAGCCGTACATTTTCCGCAAAGCCTGAAGCAGTATCCGTTCAGGGGCAACGGCACTTACCTGCTGCTCGGCAAAATCGCAAATGATTTTGGAGCATACAGCATCGAAGTGGAGAAGATGGCCAAGATGGTACTTAAGCCGGATCCCAGAGGATAATTATTCTTCTTTTCTCACATAAAGTTCACTCATCACATCTTCAAGAATCGAGCTTTCAGGATCAACATACCATGCTGCTTCCAAATATGTATATGCCAGTACAGGTTTATCCTGCATAAGATATAGCAGCCCGTACATCAGATAAGTTTCAAAATCCTGTTTCCCGATCTGCATGGCCTTGTCCATATATGTGAAAACACTATCGGGCTGACCTGCTTCAAAATCTGCATACGCTTTAATTCTCCAGGCCGGGTAGAAATTAGGATTATAATTCAGAACAAAATCAGCATATTTATGCGAATTCTGAAAATCACCTGTCATGGCATATAATCGTGAAAGCAAAGCAATATCTGTTAACAGATAACCAATAGTATCGCTGTATGCAAGTTTATCCTCAAGCTTTTTCAAAGCACCCAATGTATCACCCTGAAGGAATGTAAAGGCCATAATGCTCGACATAATATTATGGGTTACCGTTGAATAACCTGCATCCAGTTTCTTTACTTCAACCAACGCCTTATTCAGATAGAACAGACTTGAGTCAAATTCATGATCAATAGCATAGGTCCAGGCTACAGCATTTAACGTGGTGTATTTTGGCACCCTGGTCGATTCGTGATCGTGTGTGAGGCAGACCCTTCTGATATCCTTGAGAATATTCATATCGCAATCCAGAATCTCTGCAGTTTCATCAGAGCCCAGAACCGAGTAATACTTAAGCAGGACCATATTTTCAAGCATAAGATAATACAGCAATTCCTGCCTGCTGCCTTTGCCTGCATCTTTGAGATGATCGAGATAAGATAAATCTGCCAGGTCAGTTAAACATTTCGTAATCAGATTATCGACTGAATCTGCATTCTCCATGTACATCCTTGATGCCACTGATTGAGTATGCAATATATATGGGGAAAACGCATCAGGGAACTTCTGTTCCAAAGCCTGTGCAATGGAATCTGCCTGATCAAAGCCACCAAACTGAGTATACAGCAGCATGATAAAAATATATGATGAGGTATCGGTGGGGTCAAACATAATAGCCTGTGTAAAATATGGATATGAAGAAGCTTTATCCTGACCGTACTCATACATGTAATTTCCGGCCATACGGTACACACCCGCCAGTTCTACAGAATCCAATTCAGTATCGTTGAGTAAAACATCGAGCGAGTTATAAATGAACTGAAGTGTATTTTGGGCTTCATCAAATTTCAGCATGCTCAAATAAACTCCTTTCAAACCCTGGTATATTTCAACTGAGTCATACTTTGTTTCTGCTTCAGCAAGATCCTGCATATAGTGATCGACAAGATCCTGCATGCTTTTCGCTTCAACAGTGTAGTTTTCAGCAAGGGGCTGAAGGTCTTTTTCCTGTACCAGAAACTGCATATCGCCATTATACAGGCAATTGCTTACAATAAGTGTAAGCAATTCCTTTTTCTGATCAACGGTAACTGCATCGTTTTTAAGTTTGTTTTCATATCCAAAATCCTGAGCATTGGCAAACGCCACAGTCAATGATAGTAAAAGAACGGTTAGTATTTGTTTCATTTTTATTGATTTTCAGGTTTAAGTTTTTTGTTTTTATTGGTAGGTATAAGCAGTGAAAACAGTATAGCCATAACAAGGGCAAAAACAAAGGAGGTTAATCGCTCGCTAATACCTGTTGATTCGGTGTACAACAATTTCCATATTATTGCCCCTCCGGTTCCTCCTATCAAGGAAGCAATCACTCCGGCAGCGCTAAACCGTTTCCAGAACAGCAAGAGTAGCAGAGCAGGACCAAAGCTGGAGCCAATACCGGCCCATGCATATGATACCAGTCCATAGACTGTATCAGACATTGTAATTCCGGTTATAAAAGCAATGATTCCTACCACTATTATTATTCCGCGTGAAAGCCATATTTTTCGTTTTACACGCCCTTTATATTTGGTATTTGGAACAATATCTTCGGTAATACTGAACGTACACACCATTAACTGGCTGGCAGCAGTTGACATCATGGCTGAAACAGCGCCCGACAATAGTATTCCGGCAATAACAGGTGTTACAAGAAAGGCCAGCATAGTGGGCAGCAGTTTCTCATGATCATCCATTAATGCTTGCGTATTGGCATCAAAAAAGCCGTTTTGCATCAGTACAAATCCTGTTAATCCCATCAGAATTGCACCAATATACGCAACAATAGTCCATGAAGAAGCCACACCTCGGGCAATTTTCACCTGTTTTCTGTTGCTGATGGCCATCATACGTGCAAGCAAATGAGGTTGCCCTGTATAGCCAAGCGCCCAGCTCAAACCACTCAGAACGAAAAGCCATGCTGCAGTACCACTCTTTCCCATTGTAAAGGTACTCATCTGCGGGCCCGCCTCTGCAAGTGCATTGGCAATAACCAGATCGTGAGAAGCCAGAAAGAACATGGCAACAATTGGTATAACAACTATGGAGATAAACATGAGCAAGGCCTGAAATACATCAATGGCTACCACAGAAATAAAACCACCCAACATGGTATAAACAACAATGAGCAAGGCCGAGAGAACCGACCCCCAAAACTCATCTACACCAAAAGCCATAAAAAGCACCTTGCCTGCACCACTAAACTGGGCTGCAATATAGAACAGAAAGAAGAAAATGATAATAGCCGATGAAAGCATTTGTATTGAGAATGCCGATCCGGGAAACCTCTTTGCAAACAACGAGGGAATAGTGTTGGCTCCGGTAGTGACACTTAAAGTTCGAAGACGGTCTGCCATTACCCACCAGATAAAAAGAATGCCAATTACGCACCCAAGTGCAACCCATACTGATCCCAGACCTTCAATAAATGCATGACCCGTTAGCCCAAGGAGCAACCAGGAGGATTCACCCGCAGCGCGCTCAGACAATGCCAGCGCAAACCCGGGAATCTTTCGGCCGCCCATTACAAAATCATCCTGTGTTTTCGACTTTCTGGCAAAATATATTGCCAGCGCTATTACAATGACCAGGTAAGTAACAAATACAATAATCATACGCCTAGTTTTCTATGTAAACCGGATGTTTCTCGTTGTATTTCAGCATAAAAAAGTAAATCATTTTTCTCTTCTTTTTGCTGTTTTGTAATTCATCATACAGCGCGGGATCAGCTGACTGCAGAAATGCGGAAAAGTTCTTATAATTGAAATAAAAAGTACTTCCATCCTCCCAAAGCATTATTCTTTCGTTTTCAGATGCCCTGCGGTATGTTCGCGTATACGGATATCCATAGCGATAGTCGTAGTCATTCATGTACGTAACATCTATTGAATAGAAATGAATGAGCGCCCCAATAACCTGCAAACGAAAAAATAAAGCACCCTCCCCCTGATGTATAAATACATTTTTTCCTTTACAATATCCCCAAACATTTTGGGCTGTACAATTACGGATATTACCGCTGGAATCCTCGCAAGGAAATTCAAAATATGTACCTCCGTTTATATTTTTCACCGTAAATTCCTCAATAGACGGAGAATTGGATTTAAACTCATCAAATGTAAGATATATACCCTCTTTAAATACAAACTCTGAGTTTACCAAACTTGTCTGCTGTGCCAATGCAGGCCAAACCACAAAAATTAATATGCTAAGAAAAGCAAACCTCATGAACCAAGCTTATTCATGAAACGCTCAACATCGATTATAAATCGACGATGTGTTCCTTCTCCAATTTTTCCATCCTCATCAAAAGCTTCCACTTTCAGTAAAACGGCACGGCCATCTGCCTCAATGATTTCGGCCCTGCAACGAACCTCCATACCAACCGGGGTGGCCTTTAAATGTTTAATACTTACTTCTGTTCCAACAGTGTTAAACCCCTCCGGCAATTGCTTCAGGATTAATTCCATTGAGCACCCCTCCATGAAAGCCACCATTGCTGGTGTGGCAAAAACATCTACCATCCCTGATCCATAGTGCATTGCTGAATCTTCAGGACGAACAGTTTTTGTTTTCTCCAATACTTTTCCAATTTCAATGTCCATATTAATCACTTTGTTTGGCTAAATTAATCAATATTTGACAGAATATAAAATTAATGATTATCTGTTAATTTTTTAGTATTAGGTCATAAATACAGAAAAATAAAGTAAAATTTATCACATTAGCTAATAAATATCATGAACATCAATTTCCCCATAAACAAAGTGCTCCAGACAATTAGCCACCTGACAATTTAACATTTAACAACCTGTTAACAGGAAAAACATCTAATTTTTTTTAATTTTAACAGTTGAAAGCTCAGAATTATGAATATTAAATTCAATATTTTAATAGTACTTTCTGCTATTGCACTTGTTTTTGCTATCGCATCTCAGTATGTGTGGACGCAAAAAACCTATTCTATATTAAAAAGCAATCAGGAAAATCTTATTAATCTGAGCATTACAAAAGCTTCGGATGATTTTGCAAAGCTTATTACCGATAAATACCATACCGGATCCGATTCCCTTTCTCTTTTTGAGTGCAAGAATTCAAAGGAGGAAACCCGTGCCTGTTTTGGACTATTTGATAGCATCTTAAACGTCGAGTTATCTAATAATAACCTAAGTGGCGAGTTCAACTATGCATTCGTGTATAACGATTCCACTGTATATAAAACCGATTACGATATTGCCGACTCGGCTTATAGCAATAGTATATACTCGCATAAACTGCACTGCGGAATCTTTCCGCGGGGGCTTACACTTTATGTCATTGCTGAATGTGACATATTAGGAAGCGGCACAAACAAGCATTTAAACGGCTGGCTTATTTTGGGAGCTTTTGCTATGGTTATCATTATTGTTATCATCTTTCTTTTCATTCGAACGATACGAAAAATACAGAAAACCTCTAAGGAAAGAATCAAAGTGATTAACAATATGGCTCATGAATTTAAAACCCCGATTGCATCCATTCGGTTGGCAGCTGAGATGCTTTCCAAGGATGAAGTTGTGGATGATACAGAGCGGGTAAAACGATATTCCGACCTTATTACGTTTGAGAATACACGTCTGAAATTTCTGGGAGATCAGATATTGCAGATAGCACTACTGGAAGAAGAGCAGATAAGCCTAAATCATTCTTCATTAAATGCAAATGAAGTGATTGAAACTTACATAAACAATTATACCGAAGTCAGAAAAGAGATCTCCGACCGGGTAACCATGAGCCTGGATGCCCATCATCCTTTTATTCATACCGACAAAGGACATTTTGAAAACATCATTAAAAACCTGATTGAAAATGCCTTTAAATATGGAGGCGAAGATGTGAAAGTTCATATTGCAACCGGAAATATCGGGCAGAACTTATTAATAACAGTTTCTGACAATGGTGTCGGTATTGCCAAATCATATCATAAAAAAGTTTTCGAACGTTTCTATCGTATAACCCAGGGCAACCAGTATAATAACAAAGGTTTTGGCATTGGTTTATATTATATCAAGAGCATTCTTTCGAAAATGGGTGGAAAAATCTCACTGGAGAGTTCCCCCGGCAAAGGCACCAAATTCACCATCACAATTAAACAATAACAATTAAAATCATACTCCCATGGAAAAGAAAAAAGGCAGAATCTTATTAACCGAGGATGATAAAACGCTGAGCACAATCATCAGAGACATCCTTGAAATCAACAAGTACGAAGTTGTGCTGTGTAAGAACGGCGAGGAGGGGTTGGCAACATACCGTACACAAAAATTCGACCTCCTACTGGTCGACATCATGATGCCCAAAATGGATGGCATAAGCATGGTTAAGGAAATTCGCAGACTCGATCAGCGTATTCCCATCATTTTCATAACAGCCAAAGACATGAAAGATGACAAAGTCGAAGGCTTCCGTGCCGGTGCCGACGATTATATCGTGAAGCCATTTAGCACTGATGAACTATTACTCAGAATCGAAGCTATTCTGAAACGCGTAATGCGTGCACAGGAATTATTGCTCACTACCACTTCAGAGAAAATCACCTTTGGAAAATTCACTCTTGATGTAGCTGAGCAGGATCTTATTATTGGAGATAAAAAGACTCACCTTACACGTAAGGAATGCGACCTCCTGCGTCTGCTCTCAATGAAGCGCAACGAATTATTGCTCCGCGAGGTAGCATTGAAAGCCATTTGGGGCGACGATGATTATTTCATTGGCCGCAGCATGGATGTCTTCATTAGCCGTATTCGCAAGTATCTGAAAGATGACCCGAGCGTGGAAATTGCAAACGTACACGGACTAGGCTTCAAACTTGTTGTAAACGAGTAAAAAATCATTATTCTGTTATGAGGGATTCTTGGGCAAAGCCTGAAAGTCCCTTTTTTATTTGGTGTGAAACCAGGAATTGAGACTTCAGAAGTTTTAAAAACTTCGGAAGTCTTATAGCATTAGCCTATCCCGTAGGGATAACCGCCCGGTAAAAAACAAAAATCAGAGACTTGCATGCCGTAGGTATGCTCCTTTTTTACTAAATTCGCAGTAGAAAAACCTAAACTATGCCATCTGTATTAATAATTGACGATGAACGTCCCATTCGCCAAACTTTGCGCGAAATACTGGAATATGAAAAATTCAAAGTTTCTGAAGCCGAAAACGGCCAGGAAGGGCTAGACCTGATCAAAGCACAAAAATTTGACGTGGTACTCTGCGACATTAAAATGCCCAAAATGGATGGCATTGAGGTTCTGGAAAAAATTCTTGATATCACCGACACACCGGTGATAATGATTTCAGGTCACGGCAATATTGATACTGCTGTGGAAGCCATTAAGATGGGTGCTTTCGATTATATTTCAAAGCCACCGGATCTTAATCGTCTGTTAGTGACTATACGTAATGCCCTCGACAGATCATCATTGGTAAAAGAAACCAAAACACTAAAAAAGAAGATTTCGAAAACCTATGATATCATTGGTGAGTCTCCTGCGATAATGCAGATAAAGGAAATGATTGAGCGTGTGGCAGAAACAGATGCCCGTGTGCTGATTACCGGGGAAAACGGAACCGGTAAAGAACTGGTAGCCCGCTGGCTGCATGAGATGAGTAGCCGTGCCGGAAACACTTTCATTGAGGTAAACTGTGCCGCAATACCCGGCGAATTGATTGAAAGTCAGTTATTCGGACACGAGAAAGGTTCTTTTACATCTGCCATTAAGCAGCGAAAAGGCGATTTTGAGCAAGCCAGTGGCGGAACCCTGTTTCTGGATGAAATTGGCGACATGAGTCTTTCCGCACAGGCTAAAGTACTACGTGCCCTGCAGGAAAACAAGATCACACGTGTGGGCGGCGAAAAAGAAATCTCGGTAGATGTGCGTGTGGTAGCTGCGACCAATAAAGATGTGAGCAAGGAAATTGAAAAAGGTGATTTCCGAGAGGATTTATACCACCGTCTCTCAGTTATCCTGATTCATGTTCCACCTTTACGCGAACGCCTCGAGGACATTCCATTACTTGTTGAACATTTTGCCGACGATATTGCAAGAAGTCAGGGAAAAGCCGCTGTACCATTCAGTAAAGACGCTATAAAAGAGCTGCAAAAACTTCCATGGACAGGAAATATTCGTGAACTGCGCAACGTGGTCGAACGGCTTATCATTTTGAGCAATAAAGAAGTAACTGCAAAAGATGTAGAAATGTTTGCAAGACCTCTTAAATGATAAACTCCCGCTGATTACGCTGATCCCGCAAATAACTTTCCGATTTCCGTCTCACAATTCTTGATTCAAGATTCTCGATTCAAGATTCTTGATTTTTCAATATCTGCGTGAATCCGTATAATCATTAAAACTGCGTAAATCAGCGTCTAAATTCTTGATTCGCAATTCTAAATTTCGTATCTTTGTATACTTTTTCATTGGGGCTGTCACGGTTTCGACAGCAGTTTTGGTGGGAAAGTAAGCATGCCGGAGAATGTTACCTGTACTCCGTAAAAACCGGTGCAAATTTATTTTAAACGGCGACGATTATTCGTATGCAATGGCCGCATAAGTGGAATACTTATGTCCCATTTGTCTCCCGGAAAGCTCTGTCTGGCGGCGCTCCGTACGAGGCACTGGAAATGCCGGAACCGCAGTAAGGAAGCTTTGACTTTGCTGTTAAATTAAGAAGCTAAGGAAGCAACAGGCCTGTTTTCTGCCATGTTCTCTCCCTACAATTTAAAGGAAACTAAGCATGTAGAAAGCTCTCTTGTCGGCTGTTTGGACGAGGGTTCGACTCCCTCCAGCTCCACGCAGTGGAGATGAAACACTTCGAAAGAAGTGTTTTTTTATGCTCAGTATAAAATAAGGGAGGAGAAGTTTATCCTGAGGAGAAACGACGAAGGGACGACCTCCGGCTCCACAAATAAAAGCACTTTTCACGAAGTGTTTTTTCTTTTATTTGACCCTCTCCCATTAGCGTGCAGCGAAGCTAGTCCCAGAAGCTCATTTATATATGTAAAGGGAGGAGAGGTTTATCCCGAAGATACAAATACATAAAAAAAAAGCCACCCCGAAGGATGGCTTCACGTTAAATCACGACAAACAATTAACGATAAAGTGATTTTACCGCATAGCTGTCTTCGTTTGAAAATCTTATCAGCAAGGCACCGTCAGTTCCGTTTTGAAGAACGATATAATTATTTCCACCTTCACATTCTGCTGCTTCCAGCAATCGGCCATCATAACTATATATCTCCACACGATTGAAATCTTCGGGAATATCATAATAAAGCACATTATCGCTGATATAGGCATGCACATCAATATTGCTTTCCATGATACTTGCATTATTATACGGAATCATGCCTGAACAACCATCGCAGCCATTAGCGCCGGTAACACAAACAGTGTAGTTTCCGGGCTGGTCAGCAGTATATGACTGGCTGGTGGCACCGGAAATAGGATTTCCATAGAGATACCATTGGTATGCGCTGTATGTATTATCTACAGTAAATACAGAATCGTTAGTTACATTTACCGTTACCACTGGTGCTGGCAACACCTCCATATATACAGAATCATCAACTACACATGTATTGGAATCAGTGTACTGAACCATGAGCCACTGCGATACGTCAGGAAAAATGTACGGGTTTTCAATCTGGTCATCAGAAACTATGGTATCGGGCGACCAGGTGAAAGTAGTAAATGATACATCCGGATTCAGTTGTGTACTATCATACTGACATACTTCGGCTGTATCAAAAGGAAATGCATCGGCAGGTGCTTCATCCATAATATCTACAGATCCGGCATCAACAAAAATAGAACTGTCTGTAACCCAAATATCATATGTACCTGTTGCCAGACCGGTAAAATTATTTGAGGCCTGATAACTTGCTCCGTCATCAATAGAATAATATATTGGCGGACAAATGCTTCCAGCACTAATTGTAATCTCGCCTGCATTTGAAGCTCCACATAAATTATTCACTACATCAGTATCCTGATATACAATTGTGGCAATTTTTGAAACACCACCTGTTGAACCAATCCAAACATATCCATCAGGGGCAACATCAACACACTGCAGTGTATTGGACACAAGTCCATGTGGTGTGGCAAAACTGCTCCAGTTGGTCAGATTTCTGAAAAGGCTGCTCCCATTTACATAAGTGGCAAACCATATTCTGTTTTGTGCATCGCTGGCAATACCCTGCACCTGGTTATTTGCAAGTGTACCCGGTCCCGATTGCCATGTACTCCAGCTGCTTCCATTGTACATGCTCACTCCACCACCAATTCCAAAGCCGGGTTTTGAGCCAAACCACACATTTCCATCAGGGGAAGTACATGCAGAGAGCAGCTCATTACCATTGGAAACCAAACCATTTGCATCAGTATAGGTTGTCCATGAACTGGATCCGTCAAAACGGCTTAGTCCGTCAGCACAGGCAAACCACATATCACCATCTGGACCTTGTGTAATGGCTTGTACAAAATTATGAGCAAGACCGTCACCGGTATCATAAGTGGTCCATGATGATCCACCATTGGAAGATTTGGCCACTCCGCCGCCACCGGTTCCCACCCAGATATTATCGCTGGCATCTTCATATACACAACGAACATCATCGTTTGGAACACCATCTCCTGTATCATAGGTAGTCCAGTTACTACCGGTATATTTAGTTACACCGCCTGTTGTGGCAAACCAAATGTTTCCCGAATGATCCTCAATAATCCCTTTTACGGTATTACTTCCAAGATGATTCCCCGATGTAGTATAAGTTGTCCAGGTTGTTCCGTCAAATACTGAAGCGCCGGAACCATTACTTCCAAACCACACATCACCTGTACTGGTCCCCTGTACAGAGAGAATATCATTATCCACAAGATTGGAATTACTTGTAGTATAATTGGTAATGGTGTACGACTGACTCATGGCAAAAACAACTGTCAGTGCCATAAAAAGAGTAGAAATAACTTTTTTCATAGTGAATGGGTTTATGTCTTTTTGATGCCTTATTCTATTCACAGTTTAATGCGAACTTGTAAATATATTAAATTTGTGCTGTGAATGCAAGCTGGATAATTTTATTAAGCGTAGGATTATGCTTCGACACCGTAGCAATTAGCATTTCTGTCGGGTTAAATGACCGAAAAGTCTACTTTTGGCAGGCCTTTAAAATTGCAGTAATTTTTGCCGTCTTTCAGGGCACCATGCCTTTCCTCGGGTGGCTGGGTGGTCAGGCACTTGAAAAATATATAGAAACAATCGATCACTGGATTGCTTTCGGATTACTGTTATTGGTTGGCAGCAAAATGATTATTGAAGCCTTTTCGAAAAAAACAGAAAAGAAAATTGATATTCATAACCTTAAACTGATTCTCACTCTGGCCCTGGCCACCAGCATTGATGCTTTTGCAGTTGGTATTTCTCTGGGAATAGAAGAAGTGAATATATGGATTACATGCCTCGTAATTGGATTTG
>PKSX01000159.1 GCA_002869435.1 Marinilabiliales bacterium
ACCATCGATGGTTCAATACCAGCCATATTCAATATCATCAGACTCAAACACCATATGTCCCCATCGGTCGAAAATTTTCATATTATAATCACCATTTTCCAGTGCAACTCCAATTCCATACGGTCTAAACACATCGTTTATTCCATCAGGGTAGTAAGGAGTAAATGCATTTGGAACATAAAAGGCTATATTGAGATCGACATGAATTATCACAAAAGCCGAATCACGACAACCGTGTTCTGTTTCCACTGTTTGCCATACCATGTAATCTCCGGGATTACTGAAAGAATGAGATGGATCAGATTGATTCGAATAATTTGAACCACTGGCAAAATCACCAAAATTCCAGTAATAATAGATTGCTCCTGTACTGTTATCAAAAAACTGCACCTCAGGGTCATCCATCGTGACCGAGTATTCATCAGCAGTAAAACCTGCAACAGGCATTGGATACACTTCAATAAGTCCGATAATAGTATCGGCATTTTCACAGCCATAAACAGAAACAACGTGCAAACTCACATCATATACACCGGCGCTTCCATAGGTATGATTTGGAGCAGCCGAGGTTGATGTTGTACCATCTCCCAGATTCCAGTCGTATGATGCAGCTGCCGGACTTATTAATGCAGAGAAATCTACAGTTAACGGCTCACAACCGTTTTCAGGAATAGCTGTTATGTCTATTGTTGGAGCCGGATTAACTGTAACTGTAGTATTTGCAGTTGAAGAACAACCATTAAGATCTGTACCCGTTACAGAATATGTAGTTGTAGATGCAGGACTAACTGTTTGCGAGCCACCACTACCGGATGGATTCCACACAAAAGAGCTTGCTCCGCCGGCTGTTAATACAGATGAATCACCCCCGCAAATTGCTGAAGGAGAGGATGCAAGTGTAACATTTGGCAATGGATTTACAAAAATGTCAATAGTGTCAATATCCTCACAGCCTGTTGCATCCGTTCCGGTTACTATATATGTAGTATTCGATGTTGGACTCACCACCACACTGCTACCGCTTTGACCACTGCTCCAATTGTAAATTGAAGCGCCGGTTGCTGAAAGCGTTGTTGATTCTCCGTTACAAATTGTAGTATCACTTGCAGTAACCTGAATATCAGACACGCCAATATTTACAGTCACAGTATCCATATCAATGTATTGAGTACCGTCACAGTTATCGTAAGTAACAAGTGCAATATAATCTGTTGTTACTGTGGGAGCTACTGTTATTGAATCTCCATAACCGACAACTGATCCGCCGGAAAACCATGAAACCGTATAATTGGCTGCACCATTCGGCATAAAGCGCCATGCTTCATTAGAGGCTGTCCACGCACCGGTATTTCTTCCCGGTGGAACATATGCAACAGTTCCGGCAGCATTCTGAATACCAACAAGTGCATTACCACTGTTCCAGCTTGAACAAAGTGGTTTGTTGTGAATATAAATATCTACAACATTGGTCCCTTCGTAGAGGACAATTTGCGAAGTAGTTTGAATACTTGTACAACTAAAATGACAAACAGCATTAAAATTGAAAACAAATGTTCTGCAGGGATATGTTCCCAGAATATCATATCGAATTGTGCCGCAAACGCTGGGATCTATATCGTGATAAACACCAAATATTGCATTGGTTATAAGCGAACTACTGGGGGCAGTTGCAGAAAATGACCATGGGCAATAGGTTGAACCGGGATCTGTAAAAGTCATTACACCATTTGATCCCACCCAAACCTGATTATAACTGCCACCGAAATAACAGAAATTAAATGGCAGTGTAATTGGACTGCTTGACCAAATATCATCAGTTCCTAAAGAGAACACTGTTCCGGATGTAACCGGATATGGAGGTGCAAACGGAATGGATGTTACCACATACGAATCTGTAGCCCCTGTTGGCAGGTAGTCTGCATAAAGAGTTACGCTACTTGTTCCACAAGTTGTAGTGTCATTACCAGTTGAAACAAATGGGCATCCTGTTGCCTGCGCCATAGTAAAAACGGGTAGCAAGAGCAGAATCCCAAATATTATATTTTTCATAACAAAATCCCCAGAATTTTCCCCAAAGTTACAAAAACTATTAATTTTACCTTATTAGAGCATCAATATTGTAAAAAGTTTAACGCTATGAGAACAAAAATTGTTTCAGACGAAAGAAATTTAATCGACATAATAGAAAAATCAAACATCTGCTTCGTCTCAATGGTCGACGAACAGGGTTTGCCATACGTTTTACCCTTTAATTTCGGTTTTAAGAATAATTTAATATATCTGCATAGCGGTAATGAAGGGCGCAAAGTAGATATTTTGAAAAGCAATCCAAATGTATGTATCGCTTTTTCAAACAGTGAAGAGCTGGCATATCAGGATAAAGATGTAGCCTGTAGTCACTTCATGAAATACCGTAGTGTTTTGGTATACGGAAAAGTTAAATTTATTGAAAATAAAGAAGATAAGATCGATGCCCTGAATATTATCATGAAACACTATACCGGAAGAGAGGATTATAAGTATAATGACCCTGCTATAAATAACGTACTGGTATTCACAGTAGAAGCCGAGAAAAAGACAGGGAAAATAATGGGGTATTAAGCCTCGATTGAAGTAATATTGAAAAAGTAGAAAAGTAGAAAAGTAAGAAGTGAGCCAACACCACAATTACTTATTACTTTTTCAATCTAAATTTTTCAATTTGACTTCACAATATCAAAACAACGGTGGTTGAGCGTAGTCGAAACCACATGACAGCTATTCGTTGGGTCATTACGGTTTCGCTTCAAGTTAAATTGAAAAAGGAAAAAAGTAAAAAAGTATGAAGTGAGCATACACCACAATTACTTTTTCAATCTTACTTTTTCAACTTGACTTCACAATATCAAAACAACGGTGGCTGAGCGGAGTCGAAGTCACATGACAACACCCGGGCATTTCGACTACGCTCAATGACCGGGTTGCTTAATCATAAATCTTTCAATTTGACTTCACCAAAACTTTTGTTTTCAACCATTCAAACAGCTTAAACATTCCAAACCCTATCAGCATTCCAAGCAAAGCACCCACACTCACATCGGCAGGATAGTGTACACCCAGATATACTCTGCTGTATGCCACCAGCGCTGCATAGCCAATCATAATGGGCCAAAACATGAATTTTATATGCTTTCTCAGCATCAACCAGGCAAACATGGCCACCCCAAAAGCATTTGTAGCATGCGATGAAACAAAACCCCATTTCCCACCGCATTTTCCGTTTACAATATTCACCAAGCCTTCCAGTTCAGGATTATGGCAGGGTCTAAAGCGATGGAATACATTTTTGAACAGCTGAACTGAACTTTGATCAGTCAAAGTAACCAACAGCGGGACCATCAATATAATCAACCACCAAAACTTCAGATTCTTCCGAATCATCAGAAAAAGCAGCAAAGCATAAAAAGGAATCCAGATATATTTATCACTCACCCACCAGAAAAACACATCGGCCCAGCCGGAGCGCCAGCCGTTTATCGCCAGAAAAACATCAATATCGAGGCGGATCAGAAAATCTATCATGGTGCAAAAATAAGAAATAGTGGAAAGTGGAAAGTAAAAAAGTAGAACGTAGAACGTACAACATAGAAATTAGAACGTAAAGCGCTTCCAAGTTCTAAACTCTGAATTCTAAGTTCTAAATTTTCTCAAAATTCAAGATTCTCGACTCATGATTCTAGATTTTAAATTTTCGTAATTTTGCATGAAGTATTATGCTGAAGTCACTTCATATACGTAACTATATTTTAATCCGGGAACTTGAAATAAGCTTCTCCGACGGATTGAATGTAATCACCGGTGAAACCGGTGCAGGTAAGTCTATTTTGCTGGGTGCCATTGCATTACTGGCCGGAAAACGTGCAGAATCTGATGTACTTTTCGACACTGATAAAAAATGTGTACTGGAAGGTCATTTCAACTGCAAGAACCTGAATCTGGAGTCATTTTTTGAAGAAAACGAACTCGATTTTGAAAACACCGGAATTATAAGACGAGAGATCGGCACCAACGGTAAATCGAGGGCGTTTATCAATGACACGCCGGTAAATCTTTCCGTGCTTAAAGCTTTCAGTGAGCGCATGCTCAATATTCACTCACAACACGAAAGTCTGCTCATTGCCGGATCTGTATTTCAGCTCAACACCATAGATTCATTTGCCGGAAATCAGGAGCTGCTGCAACAATACAAAGACCGGTATCATTTCTGGCAAAAAATATCAAAAGAACTTGCCACACTGAAAGACGAAAACCAACGCATCAACAGTGACCTTGATTATTATAATTTCCTTTTTGAGGAGCTTGAAGCTGCCAATATCTCGAAAGAAGATTATGAAGAACTTGATCAGGAACACAAATGGCTCCTCAATGCCGGCAAGATAAACGAAGCCCTTTCGATGTCGGTATTTGAACTTACTGAATCAGAACAGGATATTTTAAGCCGTCTCAAACGAATTGAACAGGAATTGAGCTCATGCGGAGATTTCCACGATGAAATAAAAGAACTTTCAGAACGTATCTCACAGGCCCAGATTGAGATAAGCGATATTGCTGATTCGCTACAAAGCCTTGCTTCAAAAAGCGATTTTTCGGAGGCACGACTTACTGAAGTTTCAGAACGCCTTGATGAATATAATCGTCTCATGCATAAACATAAAGTAAATGAGATCGAGGATTTGATTGAGGCTAAAATTAAGATTGAAGGGCACCTCACAGCCAGTACAGATCTGGATGAAAAGATTGCAAGACTGGAAGCAGAAAAAGCGGCTGGTTATGAAAAGGTAAAAGCAGAAGCAGAAAAACTCCATCAAAAACGTAAATCGGCTTCGTCACAATTTGAGAAGGAGCTGAAAAATATAATTGCAGAACTTGGAATGCCCGATGCAGAGTTTCTAATCGAACTTGCGGAATCTGATGAATATAGCGCGGACGGAAAAGACAAACTGCGCTTTCTTTTCAATGCAAACAAGGGAGGCAAAGTTCAGGCACTGAGCCAGGTGGCATCGGGTGGTGAAATTTCGAGGGTCATGCTCGCCATAAAATCCATGATTGCCGAACGCCGTATTCTGCCTACGATTATTTTTGATGAGATTGACAGTGGTGTAAGTGGTAAGATGGCGGCCAAAATGGGAAATATTCTGAAAAGAATGGCTTCTTCAAGGCAGATACTGGCGGTAACACATTTACCGCAGATTGCTGCGAGGGGCCTCAAGCATATACATGTTATTAAAGATAATCTCGGGCAAAAAGCCCTAACACAAATGCTCATTCTGAATGAGGCTGAGCGTATTGAAGAGATAGCCAAAATGCTGGGCGACGAAAACACCTCTGAAAATGCCCGCGAAATGGCGAAGGAACTACTTAGAGACTAAAAACAGAAAGCATATTATGAAAATTCTGAAAAATAAGCGCGGAATCATTTTCGGCGCACTCGATGAGAATTCTATTGCATGGCAAACCGCACTCAAAGCTCATGCTGCCGGAGCAAAATTTGTATTAACCAACACCGAAATGGCTCTACGCAAAGGCGATATCTTTGAGCTTGCCAAACAATGTGATGCAGAAGTTATTGCCGCTGATGTAACCGACATGGATGACCTTGAAGATCTTTTTAAAGAAAGCATGAAAAAACTCGGTGGAAAACTCGATTTCATTCTGCACAGTGTAGGTATGTCACCCAATGTTCGTAAAAAAGTACCTTATCCGGAGTTAAACTACGAATATTTCAAAAAAACCATTGATATTTCAGCTACATCGCTGCATAAGGTGCTGGCAACTTCTTACAAATTGGATCCACTAAATGAATACGGCTCTGTTGTTGCCATGACCTATATTGGCTCTGAACGTCAGTTTTCGAGCTATGGCGATATGTCGCAGGCCAAAGCCATGCTCGAAAGTATTGTTCGCAGTTTTGGATACCATTACGGTGTTCATAAAAAGGTTCGTATAAATTCAATTAGCCAGAGCCCTACAGCTACTTCTGCCGGTAAAGGGGTGGGTGGATTTGATGCGTTTTTCTCATATGCCGATTGCAATTCGCCATTAGGAAATGCTACTGCTGAGGAATGTGCAGAGTTTTGTGTCGCCATGTTTAGTGATTTTACGAAAAAAGTGACCATGCAGAATATATATCACGATGGTGGTTTTAGCACAATGGGAATTTCAGACAAACTGATCGGAAACTGCTTCAACTGTAAAGGTGATTGCATGGATGAAACATTTGATAAGATTAATATTAAAGCTAAGTAAATGGCTAAAAGAAAATACCAGATTGACAACGACCCCTCTAAAGAACTAATGTTCAGGTGGAATGCCGGATGGCGCAGTACTGAAGTGTACTGGAATCAGGAACAAATTGCCGTTTTTGATAAAAACCAAACCATGTCAGGGGTTAATCTTAATTTACCTGATGGAAAGAACCTTGATATTCTGCTTATAAAAGGTATTTTCACACATCTGGTTACCAAAATAGATGGCAAGCACATTCCCAACTCAATGGGTGACCCTCAATATACATTCAGGCAAATTTTTCTTTTACTTTTGGTACTGGGAATTATAAATATTGGTGTCGGTTTGGCATTCTTCTTCCTGAACAATGATGCAGAAATTCAACAGCTTGGCATTATCAATGCTGCCATGGGAGGTTTACAAATCCTGATTGGCTACGGAGTTATGAAAAACCTCTTCCCCGCCCTTATTACTGCAGTAATCTTTATGGGAGCCGACCTGGTACTTACAGCAATATCGTGGGGTGGAAATGCCACCAGCGGAGGTGTATTTATGAAATTATTCTTTCTGATTTTTATCTTCAGAGGATTTAGTGCCTTTAAAGAGAAAAAAAGAATAGAAAATGAAAACATATAAATTATTTATATACAATTCGTCAAATGATTTCTTTGCCTTACTATAATTATTAAGGAGTTTGAAGAAATCATGTTTGACACATTAAAATTTCACTATTTTTGCCATAGTGACAATTCTCTTTTGTCCTATGCAAATTCATAAAACAAACTAAGGCAATATGGCACACAGTTTCAGAAAAAGAACGCAATACAGATTTGAACAATTTATGGCAAAGGGTGGAAGCTCAATTTTCCTCAGTTTGCTCATCACCTTTCTCGTAGTTTTTGGCGTAATTATATTAATTCGTTTCCTGATTCTGTGGTTTACAGGCCCTGTTCCTGAATACAATACCGTGACCGGTTTCTGGGATCATATTTGGTACACATTTCTGCAAATGACCGACCCGGGCAATATGTATCAGGATTCGGAAACCAATGGATGGATTAGGGTTACCACTGTTATTGCCGGTTTCGCCGGAGTGATTCTCTTTTCTGCATTAATTGCTTTTATCACTACATCGCTGGATAATCTATTGTATAAATTCCGCAAAGGACGCGGAATAATTCTGGAAGAAAACCACACCCTGATACTGGGATGGAATGAACGCGTGGTAGATATCATCAGAGAACTGATCATTGCTAACGAGAGTGAAAAATCTGCCAGTGTGGTTGTTTGCTCGGAAATGGACAAGGAAGACATGGATGATTTTATCATAAATCGTTTGCCTGATACTAAAACGACCAAGATTATTACGACCAATGGTATTCCAACCAACATCAATGAGTTGAAACGCATTTCTGCAATAGAAGCTAAATCGGCAATTATACTTTCATCTTGTTCAGACAGCGCTACATATGATGAGAAGATCCTGTCAGACACACAGGTTATTAAAACCATTATGGCTTTATTAACCTTACAAAACGGAGAAAACAAGCTACCGATCATTAGCGAGGTTCATACTGAGCAGAAAAGAAATATCGTCAATTTCTTTGATGACGGACAGATCATTGCCCTTGACAACTGGGATATTATGGGAAAACTTCTGGTTCAAACTTCATTAACCAGTGGTCTGGAAATGGTGTATTCTGAAATTTTATCATTCGATCTGAACGAGATATATTACTACAATGCCAAGTGGAACGAAATCACATTTGGCGAGTTGCCCTATCATTTTGAGGACGGTGTTCCGATGGGTGTTTATAAAAGCGATGATACACTCATGATGCGCCCGGACAATGATTATAAACTGGCTGACGATGATGAGATTCTCATTCTGGCTGATGACGATTCAACCATACATTTCAAACCACAACAACTCTATAAGCCTAAAGAACTGGAATATGAGCATCATACGCTTGAGCAGCGCACAAAATCTACTCTTGTTCTTGGCTGGCATAATGTGGCCAATATTTTCATCCGCGAAAGCAATGATTACCTAAAGGAAGGCTCGAATTTCGATGTTATGATCCATAACCCCACCGACGAGATCATACAGCATATCGAAGATATAGATAAGGAATATCCAGATCTGAAAATTACCCTGCATAATGAAAACACATTGGTGCTGGAAAATCTGAAAAAGTTGAATCCGTTTACCTACGACAGCATCATTATTCTTTCACAGGATCCGACTGAGGAAGACGCTGAGAAAGTAGACAGCGATACATTGATGATTCTGCTTCTGCTCAGGAAGATTGCCAAGGATGCGGATATCAGAAAGAATGATGTAAACACTAAAATCATCACACAGGTATTGAATTCAGATAATCAGGAATTGATTCTACAAACCGATGTTGACGACTTTATCATCAGTAACAAGCTCATTACAATGATTCTTGCACAGCTGAGTGAAGAACCTAAGATCAAAAAGTTATACGACGATATTTTCCAGGAAGACGGCAGTGAGATTTATGTAAAACCGGCTACTTTATATTTTAAAGAGTTCCCGGTGAAGCAGGATTTTGCCACCATTATGGAGCAGGTTCGCAAGAGAGATGAGATATGTCTTGGGGTTCGTTACCAGCACTTACACAGAGATGTGGAAAGCAATTTCGGTGTAAGCCTGAATATTCCTAAGGACCAGGTGATAGAAATCTCAGAAAATGATTTTATTGTTGTTTTAGCTGAAGATGAGTTATAGAGTTAGCAGTTAACTTAATAATATCAAAGCTATATATTCCAGAAAATCAGCAATGGGTTGAACCCAACCTGCGATTATTGATTTACCAAGAACAAACAGGACGAAAAAGACGTAAATCGCAAAGAGCATTATGCCTTGTAGCACTTTCAGTTTTCGCGAGAACAGGAAAATGAAGAAAACTATTGATGTTAAAATGAACAGCAGGATACGCAATTCATTTACATTCACCAGCAGCTCACCGGTCATTTCAATCGGATTGAAGAATATGGTATATAGAAATAACGGAAATCCTAGGGCAAAGCAGATATCGAAGATATTACTGCCCAGTGCGTTTGACACTGCATCGTCGTAGTTTCCTTTTTTGGCATCACGTATGGAGAGGACGGTATCAGGTACGCTGGTGGCAGCCGCAGCCAAAATCACGGCTACAAAATAAACCGGAATATTCAGCTCTGAACCAAGTTCTTCGCATGCAACCACCAATCCTGCACTGGCTGCCCCAATTACCACAGTAGCCAAAATCAATAAGCCCCATGCTCTTTTTGCTGTCAATTCTTTGGGTCCAACAAGCAATGCAGCAAGATCAAGTCGGATCAAACTATTAAAAAAACCACGCGGCTCAATATCAACATCCACATCGATTTCATCTGGATCGGGTGCCTGCAGTTTTTGCTTTTTCATGGTAGTAAACATCACAACAACATATACTCCATACAGAAGCATCAAAATAAGGCCATGCCACCAGTCAAGTGTCCCGCCAGATAAAAGATAAATCAGAATAAACTCTGACACAAGCAGCATAACTCCATCCCGGATTATCACTTTACGACTGACCTTAACAAATCTCACTTTACCTAAAAACAAAACAGCAAGAATAACGGCTGCCGGAATAACCATTGCATTGAAAATTGCGGAACCAGCCGTGGTTCCAATACCCCCCGAAAAGCCCTCCTGATTGTGAAGAATAAGTAAAAAGAATATTGTGGTAAATAGTTCCGGGATTGAGCTTCCGATTGCATTTATTGTGGCTCCGCGAACTCCCTCACTTAGGTTTCTCCCCAGATATTCTGACGCTGTTTCAAAGCCATCGCTTGCCTTCCAGATAACAAGACAGGCAAGAAAAATGATGAAAAACCAGAGCAAAACAGCCATAAAGGGTTGGGGATTATATTTCTTTTGCAAAAATATACAATTTCGGGGATGTGTAGTATTCGGACGCGGATCTACGCGGTAAAAATTGATTACGGATTTACGCGGAACAAGAATAATCCCATGCTTTAATCTCATTAACTCTACGGTGACTGAGCGTAGCCGAAGTCACATGAGACCAAACAACTTTCAGGTGGTTTCGACTTCGCTCAACCACCATAAAAAAACCCCGAAGAAAGTCCTCCGGGGTTTTCGAAAAATATACTTGCCTAGTATACTACTACGGTTTGTTCTTTTGGGAATTTCACCGAGTATTTTATGACGAGTTTTTTGCTTTCGTAAGGCTTGAGTTTTATTCTCCAGGTAACCTTACCAGTTGTTTCATTCACAATGCCTTCGCTGTCTTCCACATGATCGATTACAATTTCCTTATTGCTTGATATCGGGAACTGGTCTTCGATAACAATTTCAATCTCTTTAGACTTATTATTGCGAACGGTAATTTCCCAACCTTTGGTAACACGGCGGTTTGCACCGATAAACTGATCGCTGGTGAAGTCTTTAATCATTTCACGCTTGAGGCTGATGGCTTTGTCTCTTCCGAGAGATACATCGAGGGTATCCATAGCTGAAAGCGGATTGATGTATGATTTTCCAACATAGGTTCCCATAAAGAAAATGTTAGACTCACCCGGCAGCAGATTGTATTTTTCCCATCCGGTTACTCGTGCCAGCAGGAATGCATCGGGATCTACTTTTGGTACTGCAAAGTATTCGTAGGTAGCATCGAGTTCATACTTCTGAACTTCAACAATTCTTACTTTACCATTAGACTCTACATCGTATGGCAAATCAATCTCATATTCAAAATTGATAGGATATTCAACAACAGTTGTATATTCTGCTGCATTACCAAAATCTTTTTCATCCTCGTAAGCAACCATTTCAGCGTCATCCATTGCAGCTGTAGGAGCAACGGCGCCGGCTTTATCCCTTGCATTATTTTTTCCTGTTGACCTGTAGTAGTTATTATAATACAGATACCAAGGGCTCAGTACCGGCTTTGCATTGCTCTGGTTCGGGTTTGCTGTGCTTAGGGTGAGTTTTACATTATCCCAACTCTCACCTGTATTCTGGTATACACCTGCTTTGAAGTTCAAAGAAACAGGGTTGTTCACATCTATGGCCCGAATATCGTACATGGCGCTCCAGCCTGCATTGGCAACATTATATTTTATATTGAATGAAGCATTTCCGGCAGCTTTTACATGTACGCGTACCACTATTTCTCCCGTTGGTTGATTTCGTTTGGCATTAAGTTCATTAAGCTGCTGGTTCAATCTGTTTATTGTAAGCTGCATCTCAGCAACCTTATAAGTAATATCAAGTTGCTTGGTTTTAAGATCGGTAAGGCGTACACGGTAAAAGTCGGCATTGGCTTTAAGAGCTCCGATATCAACACCGTTATCGGCGCCACCAATAAGTTTATTGGCCAGAATCATGGCTTCTTCTTCTCTGTAGACCTGAAGCATGGCATTTTGATAGGCCATCTGCTTCTGCATCAACTTGAGAGAATCTTCAAGCACAATGACTTCTTTCGTTTTTTTCTGTCCTTTCAGATAATTGATACGGTTTTCGACAGAAAGAACGGTGAGGTTTCCTTTACCGTTTACCTGAATCGTATTGGAATTTATGCTTGTGGGAAGATCTTCTACCACAATATCATAATTTCCGGCACCCAGATACATGGTTCCGGTGCGTTCAATTTGTGCTCCGCTTAAAAAGACGGTTACATTTTTAATTTTCGTTTTGAGAGGTTTTTCCTCGTCGGCCATGGCGAAAAGCACTGCCATGGTTAAAAATAGGCTCATTAGGGTTTTCATATCGTGTGTTTTTTTAGATTTCAATGTCTATTGGATGCAGGCACTTTTGCAATTTCACAGAAGCCCAAAAATAATTCCACACAAAAATCAAATCAACCCTTCTGATTGTCAGAGCATGACTATGAAAGAGCTATTTTAAGACTTATCCGTTCATCGAAACAAGGAATTCCTCGTTTGAGGTTGTTACGCGCATTCTTTCCTGGAGAAATTGCATAGCTTCGAGCGGATTCATGTCGGCAAGGTGGTTTCTCATAATCCAAACACGCTGCAACGCATCTTTCGGTACAAGAAGGTCATCGCGGCGGGTAGAGCTGGAAACAATATCGATAGCAGGATAAACCCGCTTATTGGAAAGCTTACGATCGAGTTGCAATTCCATATTACCGGTACCTTTAAATTCCTCGAAAATAACCTCGTCCATTTTTGACCCGGTATCGATAAGAGCAGTTGCAATAATGGTTAATGAACCACCATTTTCAATCTGGCGTGCAGCACCGAAGAAACGTTTTGGCTTTTGCAGTGCATTGGATTCCACACCACCGGAAAGCACTTTTCCGGATGCAGGTGCAGTAGTATTATAAGCGCGGGCCAAACGGGTAATGGAATCAAGCAGAATAACCACATCGTGACCGCATTCAACCAGGCGTTTTGCTTTCTCAAGAACTATATTGGCAATTTTCACATGCTTTTCGGCAGGCTCATCAAAAGTTGATGCAATTACTTCTGCCTTCACACTGCGTTGCATATCGGTAACCTCTTCCGGACGTTCATCAACAAGAAGTACAATTAAATATGCTTCAGGGTGGTTATGTGCAATAGCATTTGCAATTTCTTTAAGAATAATGGTCTTACCAGTTTTTGGCTGGGCAACTATTAGGCCACGCTGCCCTTTTCCAATCGGAGAAAAGAGATCAATAACACGGGTAATCAGTGTTTCTTCAGGATGATCGGTAAGTTTAAACTTTTTATTCGGGAACAATGGAGTAAGGAAGTCGAACGCTACACGGTCGCGAACTTTTTCTACATCACATCCATTAATTTTATAGATCTTTACCAGAGGAAAGTACTTTTCACCTTCACGCGGAGGACGAATGGAACCTTCAACAGTGTCACCTGTTTTCAGACCAAACGAACGAATCTGGTTCTGACTAACATATACATCATCGGGTGAATTCAGGTAATTGAAATCAGATGAACGTAAGAACCCATATCCATCAGAGATGATTTCGAGTACACCTTCTGCTTTTACTACTTCATCTAACTCGGGAAACGGATCCTGACGTTCCTGCCTTTTTTCGTTGCGATGATGATTCTGTTGGTGCTGATTATTCTGCTGCTGATTATTCTGTTGCTGATTTCTCTGCGGATATTTCTGATGCTGATAACCGGATTTTTTCTGGTCATCATTCTGCTGATTTCTGCTATGGTTATCATCCTGTCTTTTGCGCACCGGGAAGCCATCTTTTGGCTTACTGGTAGGAGGAAGTTTCATTTTATCTTTGCCATTCCCGCTAAATTTAGGATTTTCAGAGCGATTTTGTTCCTGCTCATTATTCTGATCAGCATTTTCCTTATCAATTCTCTGTCTTTTAGACTTGTGTTGGGAAGCATCTTTTTTATCCTCTTTTGGAGATTCTTTGGGTTGCTTCTCTTTAATTAAGCTAATGATTTCGGGTTTGCGCATGGTGGAAACCCCTTTAATACCTAATGATGCAGCCAGTTTTTTCAAATCCGGCAGGAGCATCTTGCTCAGATCTTTCGCGTCTTGCATTCTGGATTTTTGTCTTGGTAAAAACTATACGTGTGTAAAACCGGAGAAAAGTGTGTTTCTCCCTTTATTGATGTGGCAAATATAAGAAATTTTATTTAGTGTGAATATTTTTTGTGTTTTTGATTAATGTTTCCAAAATCATCTTCGGCGAATCTTGGAACATTAAAGCACTTCCGCCTCCACATCATAAATTCCAGCCCCGGTGATTTTCGTTTTATAGATTTTACCACGCTGAAGATTCTCACCTTTAATAAATGCAATGTTGTCAATCTCCGGTGCATCACACATGAGTCTGCCCACAAATTCTCCACCTTCCTTACCGTCGCAGATTACACTGCATTCTTTTCCAATTAAAGACTGATTGTGTTTTGTGCTGTTTTTCTCATGCAGCGCAATTAAATCGCTCATTCGTTTCATTTTTGTTCGCGGCGCAACAGGATCACCCAAATCCCAGGCCGGTGTATTTTCTTCCCGGGAATACGCAAATACACCGACTCGCTCAAATTTCATTTCCTTGGCAAAAGCATAAAGCTCATTAAATTCAGCCTTGGTTTCACCGGGATAACCAACAATAAAGGCAGTGCGAATACAAACTTCGGGAATACGTGTACGAATTTTTTTTATTAATTCCACAGTTTTTGTGCGATTATGCCCCCGGCGCATACTTTTCAGAATCTCATCGTTAATATGTTGAAGCGGAATATCAATATATTTTACTAACTTCGGATTTGTCGCAATCTCATCAATGAGTTCATCTGAGAATCCTGCAGGATAGGTGTACATTAAACGAATCCAATCAATTCCCTCCACTTTCGAAATACGACGAATTAATTCGGCAGTTTTGCTTTGTCCATACAGATCAATACCATATGAAACAGTATCCTGAGCAATAAGGATAAGTTCTTTCACTCCTTTTTCAGCGAGCATTTCTGTTTCTGCAATCAGATCTTCAACAGGTACTGATTTTAATCCACCCCTAATTCCCGGAATGGCACAAAAGCTACATGATCTGTCACATCCCTCAGCAATTTTTAAATATGCATAATGAGAAGGAGTGATAAGCATCCGATCTTTGGCTGATTTTATCGGCTTCTTTAAATATGTTAATAGAACATCGTACTCTGAAACACCAAAAAACTCATCTACCTCAGGCATCTCTTTTCTCAATTCATCGCGATATCTTTGAGAGAGACAGCCGCTAACAATAAGTTTACTGATACGACCTTCTTTTTTAAGTTCTGAAAAAGCCAGAATCTCGTTTATGGATTCAGATTTTGCATCATTAATAAACCCACAGGTATTAATAATAATTACATCAGCTTCTTCCTTTTCATGGTCAACTGCAAATCCGTTATGAACAAGCTTTCCGGCAAGTCTTTCGCTGTCGACCATGTTTTTGGGACAACCCATTGTAATGATGCTGACAGAAGTTTTTTCTGGCATGAAAAAGTCTATTTTTTAAAGAGAGAATCAACAAATTCGTGAGCATTGAAAATCTGAAGATCATCAACTTTCTCACCAATACCTATATATTTTACAGGCACTTTAAACTGATCTGAAATTCCAATAACAACACCACCTTTGGCGGTTCCATCTAATTTGGTTAGTGCCAATGCATTTACATCTGTAGCCGCAGTAAATTGCTTTGCCTGCTCAAAAGCATTTTGCCCTGTTGAAGCATCAAGAACCAACAATACTTCGTGCGGCCCATCCGGAATAACTTTCTGGATAACTCTTTTAATCTTCGATAGTTCATTCATCAGGTTCACTTTATTATGAAGACGTCCTGCTGTATCAATAATGGCTACATCGTGACCGTTTGCTTTTGCAACAGAAGCTGTATCAAATGCCACAGATGCCGGGTCGGCATTCATGCCGTGCTCAACAATTTCCACCCCGGCTCGCTCGGCCCATATTTTAAGCTGATCTACGGCGGCAGCCCTGAATGTATCAGCCGCTCCAAGCACAACAGATTTTTCAACACTTTTAAACCTGGAGGCAAGTTTCCCAATTGTTGTGGTTTTACCAACACCATTTACCCCCACAACAAGAATGATATAAGGTTTAGTTTTTTCAATATCAGGGCTTTCTTCAGATTTATACTCATCGAGCATAAGGGAAATTTCATCACGCAGCGTTTCATGCAACTCGTCTGTTCCAATATACTTGTCTTTTTTCACCCTTTCCTCAAGCCTCTCAATAATCTTCAGGGTTGTTTCTACTCCCACATCAGAACTTATTAAAGCTTCCTCCAGCTCATCAAGAACATCTTCATCTACTTTTGATTTTCCAACCACAGCACGGGAAAGTCGGGAAAAAACATTTTCCCTTGTTTTTTGCAGACCATCATCAAGTCTGTCTTTCTTTTCTTTTCCGAAAACACCAAAGAAAGCCATATCTGTTATGATTTAAGAGAGTGCAAAATTACGATAAAAAGTTCAAATAGTCGGAGAATCAGGTTTTTGATTTGAAGCCGGTAATAAAGTGGTTTCTACAAATACATATGCAACAGAAATGATGCACCAAGACCTGCCATTCCAAAGAAAACGGACGATTTCACTTTTTTAATCTTTTTGGTATCCTGATATCCAAGAATGTATAATCGGTTTACATAGTCTCCCTGAATTTCATCGTGTGGGAATTTTGGTTTAAAGGCAGCTATGATAGCCGAAGTCAATGCAGGAACAGCCACAATATAATAGGGTTTAATAACGTAACTCGCACCCATTGTAATAACCATTGTAAGAGGTCCGACAAAACGGTTATGTGCACTTGCATATGCTTCTGTACATCCTGCCACATAATAGCGCATGGAATCAGGCTCTACAATAAAACCTTCACCATCTACACGATATGCAAGTTCACTTGTACCATTTTCATACAAGACCTCAAACACATCGACTCTTTCCATAGTTTTGGGTTTCAACCTACCCTGACTATTCACCTCCCGGTCTTTTTCAGTTAAATAATACACATAATCAGAATCAATCTTCATGACTTCCACATCCGTTTTGATCCGACCGCTGAGTTTAACAATAGTATCCTGAGCGAAAAGACCAGTAGCCAATGAGATCATTATTACAATGAAAGGGAATCTCAACATGATATTTTTCTTCAAAAGTAATGATTTATTGCATATCGAAACTAATAATAATGTATAGTAAATTTATGTATTTTTGTGGAAATCAAATTTAATTATAATGATTACCAATAATTTCACCCGCAGACATGTAGGTCCCAAAGAAAAAGAACTGAGCACTATGTTTAGTGCAATTGGAGTTTCATCTATGGATGAGCTCATTCAGAAAACTGTTCCCTCACAAATCATCAATGCAGAAAAGATGGATATTGGCGACGGACTAAACGAAGCTGAAACCATTAATTTAATGCGAATGCACGGAGCAAAAAACAAATTATTCCGTTCATTCATCGGCATGGGATATTACGGAACAATAATGCCGGGTGTAATTCAGCGAAACATATTGGAAAGTCCGGGATGGTACACATCATATACTCCATATCAGGCTGAAATCAGCCAGGGGCGTCTTGAAGCACTTCTCAACTTTCAAACACTGGTAAGTGAACTTACTGCAATGCCCATCTCAAATGCTTCCCTTCTGGATGAAGCCACTGCTGCATCCGAAGCAATGATAATGGCTTTTAATGCCCGCAAAAGAGATAAAGTTAAAGCCGGAGCCAATCAGTTTTTGGTATCATCTACTCTTTTCCCTCAAAGCATTGACGTAATTAAAAGTCGTGCCATACCCCTTGGAATAGATTTATTAATTACTGATCCTTCTGCATTTGAAATCACTGAGAAAACATTTGGTGCCATTGTTCAATATCCTGATCAGTATGGAAATATAGAATCATATGAAGAGCTTTCAAATAAATTAAAAGCACAAAATGCCATGTTTGCTGTTTCAGCAGACTTACTATCTCTTACTATGCTCAAAGCTCCGGGAGAATGGGGTGCCGATATGGTTGTTGGTACTACTCAGCGTTTTGGTATTCCAATGGGTTATGGTGGTCCGCATGCTGCGTTTCTGGCATCAAAAGAAGAATATATAAGACATATGCCCGGCAGAATTATTGGCGTATCAAAAGATGCACTAGGAAACCGAGCTCTTCGAATGACTCTGCAAACCCGTGAGCAACACATTAAAAGGGAAAGAGCTACTTCAAATATCTGTACGGCGCAGGCACTTTTAGCCAATATGGCTGGCATGTACGCTGTTTATCACGGCCCTGAAGGACTTTATGAAATTGCACGACACATTAACATTCTCACAGGAGTTTTGGCTCAGGAAGCAGAAAAATACGGTTACAAAAAACAAAGCAGTAATTTCTTCGATACCATAACGCTTGAGATTGCCCCAAATGCCACTATTGATGGAATTAAAAGCAGAATGCTTGATAAAGAAATCAATATCCGCTACATTGATGACAACCGGATTGGCATTAGTCTTGATGAAACCACCAGCCTTGATGAAGTAAACACTATGCTTTCAGTGCTGGCAGATGTAGCAGGAGCTCAATTCAGGGAATTTGTCTGCAACCCATCAGAATGTGCACTAATATCAACATTTGATAACACATTCAAACGGGAAAGTAAGTTTTTACAGCAGGATGTTTTCAATTCCTATCACAATGAGACTGACCTGATGAGGTATATCACCCGATTAAGAAACAAAGACTTGGCTCTTGATCGCAGCATGATTCCTCTGGGTAGCTGTACTATGAAACTGAATGCTGCAACGGAACTTTTCCATCTTAGCTGGCCTGAATATGGTAATCTTCATCCATTTATTCCACAGGATCAGGCAGAGGGTTACACCGATCTTTTCAATGATCTTGAGAAAGCACTTGCCATTGTTACCGGCTTTGACCGTATTAGCTTCCAACCCAACAGCGGTGCCGCCGGGGAATATGCAGGACTGAAAGTAATTAAAGCTTATCATGAGGACCGTGGTTATCATCATAGAAACATTTGTTTGATTCCAAGCTCTGCACACGGAACAAATCCTGCCAGTGCAGCCATGGCAGGGATGAAAGTAGTGGTAGTGAAAGCTGACGAAAACGGTAATGTAGACCTCAACGACTTAAGAGAAAAAACTGAAAAGCACAGCAATGAGCTTGCAGCTTTAATGATTACATATCCTTCAACGCACGGTATTTTTGAAGAAGCCATTATGGAGATCACAGAGCTTATTCATAAACATGGTGGTCAAGTATATATGGATGGGGCCAATATGAACGCTCAAGTAGGAATTACAAGCCCCGGATATATCGGTGCTGATGTTTGCCACTTGAATCTACACAAAACCTTTGCCATACCTCATGGTGGTGGTGGCCCGGGCGTAGGACCAATTGGAACAGCAAAACATCTGAGTCCTTATTTACCCGGACATCCTGTTGTGAAAACCGGTGGTGAAAAAGCCATTAATGCTATTGCGGGTGCTCCATTTGGAAGTGCCTTTGTGGCACCAATTTCTTATGCATATATTAAATTGCTGGGTGGTGACGGTTTACGTAAAGCAACGGAATACGCTATTCTTACTGCAAATTATTTAATGAAGAAACTGGAAAACCATTATAAAATCCTTTATACAGGAACCAATGGATTTGCAGCTCATGAATTTATAATTGATTGTAATCCATTCCATAAAGCCGGTATTACTGAAACTGATATTGCTAAAAGACTTATGGACTTCGGATTCCATGCCCCAACTGTTGCATTCCCAGTTCACGGAACTTTAATGGTTGAGCCTACAGAAAGTGAACCATTAAGTGAACTTGACCGTTTCATTGAAGCCATGATTGAAATTCGCGAAGAAATAAGAGAAGTTGAAGATGGAAAAGTGGATAAGCAAAACAATGTACTCAAAAATTCTCCGCACACTGTTTCCATGATAAGCTCTGACAATTGGGAATATCCTTATTCAAGAGAAAAAGCAGCAAAAATTAAAGACGGGGAAAAATACTGGCCCGGTGTAACAAGAATTGATGATGCATTTGGTGATAGGAATATAATGTGTACTTGTGACCCAGTATCATCTTACGAATAAAATTTTTTGCGTGCAACCAAAAAAATATTACTTTTGTCTTTCAACAAACAAATTGTTTAACCAAATATCAAAAAAATGAAAAAACTGTATGTTTTATTTGCATTCATGATGGTATCTAGTTTTGCATTTAGCCAAATAGCAAATGACAAAGCTGTTATCTCAAAGAAAATGCAGGTTCCTGCACACATGATGACAAAAACTCCTACTGACACTTGCGGATGGTCTTTAAACTTCATTCCTGAGTTTGCAGTAAGCGGACAGGTGTACGTTTATACCTATACCGGTGGTGGTTATGTTTTTGGAAACAACGTTGACGGTGTTGACGGTAGTGGACAGGGATATGTTTACACTGGTTCTCTCGGAATTGAAGGAACACTTCTTTGGTTTGCTGAAAAGTATGAAAGTGGTTCAAACAGTTCAATGACTGTTACCGCTTATGCACTTGACGGACTTGCCACAAACGATCCTTCAAATACTGTCGGACCCGGAACCGCCCTTGGAGCTGCTGCAACTCTGACCATGAGTCAGGTTGATACTGTATGGCCAAACTGGACTTGGGTTCCTTTCGCCAGCGTTCTTCCTTCAACAGGTGACTTTGCTGTATGTGTTGATTTCTCAGCTCTTACTGCAAATTCTGACACAGCCGGTCTCCTTTGTGACGAAGATGGTGATGCCAGTCAGCTTGACTATGCTTTCTCACAGTATATGGGAACATGGTATGTTACCGATTATGCTTTTGGTGGACTTGATGTAAACGTTGCTATTTTCCCGGTAGTTGACATCAACTATGTAGGAATTAACGATGACCATTATTTCTATGGAATGCAGTCAAATGCATATCCAAATCCTGCTAGCAGCAATATGACCATTGAGTATGCTCTTGAAAACAATGCAAACGTTGAAATTGAAATCGTTGCTTCAAACGGTGCTACTATCGACGTTATTGAGCAAGGTGACATGTCAGCCGGAACACACAGTGTTAGCTACAATGTTAGCAACCTCCAGTCAGGTCACTATTTCTTCAGCATCCATGCCAATGGACACAGACTGATTAAATCTTTCATCGTTGAGTAATCAACCGATAGAAGACATTATAAAAAAGAGGCCAATTGGCCTCTTTTTTTTATGCTATAACTCAAATTCTTCTTCAATAAACTCGACCCCGAAAGGGCTCAGTTTCTCAAGAATCGGTTCATAAAGTTCGGGAATTACAGGGACCTGAACACCACGAACACTGAACTTTCCATTCAAAAATTCTTCAATCGCAAATGCAACAGGCATACCCACAGTAATAGACATTGCGGTGTCCACGGTATCTTTTCCAATTACAATCATTGACGATAAACGCTTAAATCGTTTACCATTTAATTCGTATACAAATCGGTGCTGCATTACAATCATATCCAGATCTCCCTCATCCAGAGTCCATTTAGGCTCTATTATAGATTGCAATATCTGAGCAGGAGTGTGTTTACCTTTAGAAATTTTCTTTTCTTCAAATAAACCCAGCCATTCAATTTTTCTGAATACCTCTCCATTTCTATCCAGATTCATATAACGACAAAGAACATCCTCAAGCTCTCCTCCATTCGGCTCAGGCAAAAATGCAGCAAGGTAAGATCTGTTGGTAAGTTTTTCAGCGTTCTCCATCTCATATGTATCATCGGTCAGACCCAACTGAATGAATACATTATACGCTTCGCAATATCCTGGTCTGCGAAAAGTTCCCCTGAAAATTGTTTCTGCATCTTCAATGCCGTAGATTTCCTGATACATCAATGAATCACGGTTGGCATATACATCAAATTCCCCGTAATCGAGCACCGACATTCTGCTGGTACGTTCAAAAAGTCTGTTATACGGAATATATTTCAGCTTATTATTATGACGAAAACAGGCTGTACCCTGTCCTGCAAGAATCACATTTCGTGCATTCCAGGTAAATTTATAATTCCATGGATTATTATCGTATTCCGGCGCGATAAGGCCACCGGTATTCGATTCAAAACTAATGATCTTGCCACCTTTGTTTCTGATATCATCAATCACTTTCATGGCCGACATATGATCGATGCCGGGGTCAACTCCGCACTCATTCAGAAACAAAAGATCTTTTTCTTTTGCCTCATCATCATAAGCCCGCATTTGAGGAGAAACATATGAAGCTGTAAACATATGCTTTTTCTGCTTCAAACACTCTTCTGCCACCAGAGGATGAAAACGTGATGGCAACATAGATACAATAATATCGTTTTCCGATACCAGCTTTGTTAATGCAAGGTCACTATGAATGTCAAATTCAACGGCTTTTGCATTTGGGTGATTGTCGATTTTGGATTCAGCAACTGATTTATTAACATCTGCTACTACAATGCTCCACCCATACTCCCCGCTTTTATCCAAAAGGTAGCTTATCATCGTGGATGAAGATAAGCCGGCGCCTATGATTAAAATATTCTTCATACATCAATACATTGATGAAGCAAAAGTATATAAATACATGATACAGGCAAATGAAAGTCAAAAAAAAAGCCCGCAGAAGCGGGCATAAATTTTATAATCCAAGTTTCTTAAGTATTTTCGGAGGTATACCTTTTTTATTGACAAGCAGGTCAGTGGTCTTTAACATAATGAAGGCTTCTGAGGCATACATATATCCATCATACTTGCCGCCAACATCCCAGCTGTTTTTTACCTTATAAAATCTGGCACCGGTCTGATCTGCAGCGATGCCTGTTAATAACATCCCATGATCGTCGGTTGTAAGATAAACATCAAAATCATGCTGACGACGCTCCTGAGTAATATTTGCTTCTTTCACCGGTTTATCGAAACCATAAAGCTGTGCTTGTTTTTCCCGAGCAGTAAGTTTTTCCCATTTTTCACGCTCAGTTCCTGTCAGATCATCTTTTTCCGAGTCAGGAATAATAGCCACGCCATTAGTCCAGCTAAAGCCTTTATCTGAAACATCAGCCGCCCAGGCTACTGTATAGCCATTCTCAATTGAGTATTCTATAATTTCCATCATTTCAGCTAATGGTACATTATACACCAGATCATAACTCCAGTTATCAGGAACTTCAAGGATGAACTGAGTGTAAAAGTCGTGATGAGTAAAAGATGAAATTTCTACATAATCATCAAAATTGAGGCCCAGCATGGCGGCAAATGATTTTGGAGTATATTCCTTGCCTTCATAGGTGAATTTCTCGGGTTCAGGTCCCAGGTACTCATCTAGTATAGCAATGAAACCTCTTTTCCATGCCGTGGTTAGTTCATTTCCCTTATTCTCAATTACGGCATCGAGATAAGCTTTAAGAACATTGTCCATTTCAGCATGATTGAATTTATCTGTACCATAATTCAAGCCGGGGTATGCTGATTCGGGCACGATTCCATATTCTTTATACACGTTGGTTACATCGTGAAAAGCACCACCGCCACCAAAATTTAAAGCACCATGCCAACGCACGTATTTTTCAGCCTTATCAATATAAGAATGACGAATGATAAATGCTTCAGATAAATCATACTCACCTTTTCCCATACGCATCAATTCTGCTTCGTAGAACCCCACAGCTGAGAAGCTCCAGCAGGTTCCCGAACGGTATTGATTTTTAACGGAAGAGACCTTGATATCTTTTTTAGTTTCAAATTTATAACCGTCCTGAGCCATTACACCCAGCACAAAAATGAAACTCAACAGAAAAGTAAACAGATGTTTTTTCATTTGAATTGGTTTTTAAGAAAAACAAAAATAAGATAAAATCACCAGGAATCAAATTTAGAACAGATAAATAATCTCAACAAGTGAAAGACATCTACAATTCAATGAAATAAATCTATAAAAAAATGCCCGGAAGGAGGATTCCGGGCACATTACCCACCATGAGAGTTATCCCAATTAATTAGCAGATTTATGGAACATTGGGAAACTATTGAATTAACGAGAACTTATTTTAATTTATTGCCTCATTATTAATTTTAATTCTGTTCTTCTGTTCAACTGACGCCCTTCATCATTTGAATTTGTAGCAATTGGTCTATCATAACTGAAATACTCGAATGAAATACGCTCAGAATCAATACCATTATCAACCAGATAATCATGAACCACCATAGAACGCAATTTTGACAGTTCAAGATTGTATTCCCAGTTTCCAATAATATCGGTATGACCGGTTATCAGCAAATCAGCATCAGGATATGCATTCATTACCCGTATCACAAAATTAAGATCATTAATTGATTTCTGGCGAAGATCAAATTTATCAAAATCGAAAAACACAAATGGGATTCTTATATCTTCAGGATTCATCATTGAGAGTATTGATGTATGATAAATCTCTTCAGGCCCTGTTCCCCACTCTTCCACAAAAAGCTCTTCCTTCACTTCATTATATCCGTCGCTGCGCGCGGTAATAAAATACTGCTTACCTGCTTCGAGTTCTACAGAATACATAGGTGTACCCATGCCAAGGTCATTGTATACTGCTATTTCATTACCATGAAAGTCGGTTATACGAATGTCGGCAAAATCAATCGGACTCTTAGTAAACTCATCAATGACCATACCTTTTAAAACAATCATCATTCTCTGAGGAACCAGATCGAGGCTGTAAATATCCTGACTTCCGGCACCATCAATTCTTTCTGATGAAAAATATGCCATTTCACTCTGGCCTGTGAATGTAAAAAAGACATCATCATCGGTCGTATTTAGCGGGTAACCCATGTTTACCGGTCGGTTCCATTGCATTCCGTCGTGTTCAGCACGAAAAACATCATATCCACCCATGCTGCGCGAGTTGTTTGAACTGAAATACAATACGCGGTCATCTTCGCTCAGGGACACCCCTTCCTCATCATATTGAGAATTAATTACAGGACCCAGATTAACAGCAAGACCCCAGCTTCCATCCATTTTCATTTTTGACATATATATATCCAAACCACCATAACCACCGGGACGATCGCTAGTGAAATAAAGTGTTTTACCATCTTTACTTAAGCAGGCTGATGACTCTTTATACTCTGTATTGATATCTTCCATTGGAGTCAGATTAGACCAGGACATATCAGTACCTCTTATAGAATAAAACAGATCTCCGCCACCTGTGCCTCTGTATACCAAAAGCGTACGACCATCGTGAGATAATCCAACAGTAGCGTCATGCGTATTGGTATTGAAATCAATATTGCTGCGATCGCGAAATTCCCATTTGTCATTTACTTTTTCAGCCCAGTAAATATCTTCGTTGTATTTGAAATCATTTATATCACGTTCACCACCGGTAGTTCCCGGACGTCTTGACGTATAAAACATAGTGTTTCCATCTGCAGAAATAACAGGGCAATAATCCGGATAAATACTATTGACGCGGAAACCCACATTTTCAATTTCATAATCAAGTTCTTCGGCCATTAAAATAATTCCGCTTCTGGCTTGTTTAATACGAAGTTCAACATCTGATCTATCATCTTTATACTTACGACCTTTCAATTTTTGCAAATACGCATTATAATTTGAAATAGCATTATCAAAATCATAGTTAAGATGATATGCCAATCCAAGCATATATGGGAGATTGAAGGCAACGTCAGGATCGAGCAATTCAGCTTCCTGAAGATAGAACAACGCATCCTGCTTATTGTAGGTCATCAGAATGGATGTGCCAATTTTATAATTCAACATGGCATTATCGGGATTCACCTCATAGGCATTCATATAATGAAACATGGCATCTACATAATACCAATTACCTAAATTAAAGAATTTATCACCTTGTTCAATTTCATCCAGCGCATAGGTAAGTGCTTTCAGATTATTTTTGAAATTGCTACGGGTAAATTCAACGTTTTCCCTTTGCTTTTTTGTTTTATCTGGTTCTTCCGCTTTAAGCACAAAAACCGGTAACAAAATCAGCAGAATCAAAAGAGTAATATTTTTTGTTTTCATGATGGTAGTTTTTAGATTATAAATTTAACATCAAAAAGTGCGGAAATTACCTTAATTTTGTTAAGCCGTTGTTATGGTTTACAGCTCGTTTTCATCAGATATGATAAATATTTCTTAAGAAAACTGCGTTTCACAAAAGATTAAGATAAGGCTCAAAATTCAGGCCATCAGAAAAAGAGAGAAAAATGAAGTTTGCCAATGTACCAGGAAACCGAAAATCAATTGCAAAACTAATTCGTTCTGTTCAAGAAGAAAGAATTGCACATTCTCAGCTATTTTCAGGGCCTGAGGGAAGTGGTGGGCTATTGCTTGCACTTGCATATTCCAGTTTTCTGAATTGCAGCAATCGTATTGAAAATACCGGTGACGATGATATCCCGATGGACAGTTGTGGTGAATGTCCTTCTTGCAGAAAGATTGACAAGTTGGAACACCCCGACCTGCATTTTCTTTTTCCGATTGTTAAAGCTGAGAAAAAAGAACTCAGCCGCGAGTTTTTTAACGAGTGGCGAGAATATATTAAGCAAAGAAACGGTATTGTAAGCTTAAATTCCTGGTATAACCATATTAAAGTAGAAAATAAACAAGGGATAATAAGTGTAAAAGATATTAATGATATTCTGGGACGGCTCAATTACAAAAACTTTGAAGCCAAAGTAAAAGTAATAATCATATGGCTGGCTGAAAAAATCCAATATGCTGCAGCCCCTAAAATTCTAAAAACCCTTGAGGAACCGGCTGATAACACATTGTTTATATTAATCAGTGAGAATCAAAATCAGATACTTCCCACTATTCTATCCAGGGTACAAATCACAAAAACCACGCGACCCAATATTCAGGAATCATTCTCATATCTTTCAAAAAGATATAATGACCTGAAAGAAGAATCACTTTACGATGCGATTTATTATTCTGAAGGGAATGTGAGCAAAGCACTGGAATACCTTACCGATACTGAGGAGATTCTTAGATACGGAGAACTTTTTATTCGCTGGATGCGAAATTGCTTTGGCATGAATGCTTCAGAAATAGTTAATTTTGGAGACGATTTTAGTAAGCTGGGCAGAGAAAAACAAAAATACTTTTTCCAATTCAGCGCTGACAGGCTCTCTAAGAGCTATCATATGGAAGGGAATATTGGAAATATAAATTTTTATAATGAGAATGATAAAACATTTTTTGAAAAGTTCTCATCCTATATTCCTGCTGAGAAATTTCCTGATTTACTGGAGAAACTAAATGAAGCTGCTTTCCATATTGAAAGAAACGGAAACCCTAAAATCATTATCTCAGATTTAAGTTTTGATATTGGGCGTATTTTAAGAAAACCTGCATAATGGTTTTCCAACTTATGCTGTTTATACATATTATTATTGATTTGTATACGCCTCGCATAAGTTTATTATTTTTGCAATCTGATGAATAGTAGCGAGAAGAAAAATACAGACAATTATATGGCTCATGGTCTTTGTATGAAATGCAAAGACGAGAGCAATGCCTATACATATTGTAGCAGTGGTTCCAAGCTCACCGTTTACGATGAGTTCAGAGACATCATGCCACCGGGAAGAATCAACAGATACGATTGCGTGGAAGTAAGATTCAAGAATAATCACAAAGATTTTTACAGAATATGCGGAAACCTAAGTTTATCTCCGGGTGACATTGTTGCTGTTGAAGCTGTTCCCGGTCACGATGTCGGTATTGTTAGCCTTAGCGGACCTTCAGTATTCAGGCAAATGAAAAGGAAAAATGTGGATCCAAAGAATCTTGAAATCCGAAAAATATATAGAAAAGCCAAGCCCACTGATATCGAGAAGTGGTACGCTTCAATTGAACGAGAGCTGCCAACCATGAAACGTACCAAGGCGATTATTGAACAACTGAAACTTGAAATGAAACTCAATGATGTAGGGTTTCAGGGCGATGGAAAAAAAGCTATTTTCTATTATACTGCTGAGGACCGGGTAGACTTTCGCACCCTAATTAAAATGCTGGCCGACGAATTCAAAATCCGAATTGAAATGCGCCAGATAGGAGCCCGGCAGGAATCAGCCAAACTTGGCGGAATAGGAAGTTGCGGACGCGAGTTATGCTGCAGCACTTACATTCATCATTTTCAATCTGTAAGCACAAACACAGCCCGAGTTCAGCAATTGTCGCTGAACCCACAAAAACTTGCAGGTCAGTGCGGTAAACTAAAATGCTGTCTAAACTACGAGTTGCCAATTTACAATGATATTTTAAAGAGTTTCCCGGATGCTTCCATGCCCCTGAAAACTAAAAAAGGAAGAGCATTTCATCACAAAAGCGATATTTTCAAAGAGCTTATGTGGTACAATTATGAGAATGATGCCGGCAATCTCATGGCCATTCCCGTTGAAAATGTAAAAAAAGTGATGAGGCTCAATAAAAAAGGCAAATTTCCCGAAAACCTGGAAGATTTTGCCATCAGTAAAGAAAATAAAATCGATGATGATTCCGTTTCATCGAAAGAAGATCTTTCAAAACTGGCAGATTAACATATGAAAGTACAACATATCATATGGCTTTCTTTTCTTGTTTTTGCATTTGCATCATGCGAGCGCGATGTATATAACAAAATGAAAGAAATACCTGACGCAGACTGGCAAATAAACGACTCATATAAATTTGACGTGGATATTGAAGACGGCTCAGAGTTTTACGACTTCTATGTGTTATTGCGTCATAATACAGATTATTTGTATAGCAATGCCTATTTCTTTATTACCACTACTATGCCCGGCGATTCAATAAGTGTAGACACGGTTGAATTCATTCTGGCAACACCTGAGGGTCAATGGATAGGTAATGGTAATGGCTTTATTCGCTCTCATGAGATCATGATCAGCAAACAATTTATGTTTCCTGAAGCAGGATTGTATACATTTGAATTTAATCAGGCCATGCGCGACACTGTCTTACATGGCATTACCGATATTGGCATCCGTATTTGTAAAAGCAAAATGGACTAAACATGAAATTTTTCAAAAAAAAGGGTACTGCAAAAGCAAAAAAGGATAAAAAGGACAAAAAAACCAATCCTTACCGTAAATATATCAAACGAATGTGGTATACCTTCGGTGCTTTCATGGTTTTGTTTTATGCATTTTTCATTTCAGTTTCATATGGTTTACTGGGGCCATTGCCCTCATTTGAAGAGCTTGAAAACCCTAAAAACAATATGGCAAGTGAAATTTATACAGCCGATCAGGAACTGCTGGGAAAATTCTATGTTGAAAACAGGTCAAATGTTGAATTTCAGCAACTTTCACCTTATTTAGTAGATGCTTTGATTGCTACCGAAGATATTCGATTTAAAAAGCACTCGGGTGTTGATGCAAGAGGTATTGCGCGTGTAATTGTGAAAACTATTGCCGGAGGGGATCAAAGCTCAGGAGGAGGAAGTACCATTACGCAGCAGTTGGCTAAAAACCTATTTCCCCGTCCGGAAACAATTACCAAATGGGAATTGATAAAACTCAAATTCAAAGAATGGGTTACTGCTATTCGTCTCGAGCGTAATTATACCAAAGAAGAAATCATAGCCATGTATTTCAATACGGTTACATTTGGAAATCAGGCCTTTGGTATTAAATCAGCGGCAAAAACCTATTTTGATAAATCCCCCGATTCATTAAACCTGCAGGAATCTGCAATGCTTGTTGGAATGTTGCAGGCACCAACCAAATATAACCCCATAAGAAATCCTGAAAATGCAAAAGCCAGAAGAAAGGTTGTTCTTGGACAAATGCTTAAATATGGTTTTCTTACTCCTGAAGAATTTGAAGAAGTTCTTGAAACTCCTTTAAATACCAATCGATTTCAAATACAGGATCATAACGTAGGAATGGCCACTTACTTCAGAGAGCATCTTCGTCTGCTCATGAATAAAGAGGAGCCAAAAGAAGAGGATTATGCAGATGTTTATCAGTATTATTTGGATAAAGATGAATGGGAAAATAACCCGCTCTACGGATGGTGTAATAAAAATCTTAAACCGGACGGATCCAGATATAATTTATACACCGACGGACTGAAAATATACACAACCATCGACAGCCGAATGCAAACATATGCTGAAGAGGCTGTTACAGAGCATTTGAGTGAAGATCTGCAACCATTATTTGAAAGGCAACTTAAGAACGCAACTTACGGCCCTTATGCCACAGTATACAGAGAGAAGGACTATATAAGACTTCTTGAACTGTCGAAACGCAGATCAGAACGATACAATAATATGATACGTAATGGGTTCACTGATGAGCAAATTGATCAGGCCTTTAACACTCCGGTTAACATGCGTGTTTTCAGCTGGCAGGGGGAATTCGATACGATAATGACCCCAATGGACTCTATAAAATATTACAAATGGTTTCTCAGGGCAGGGTTTATGGCTGTTGAACCCCAAACTGGTTTTGTAAAAGCATATGTTGGTGGAATCAATTATAAGCATTTCAAATTTGACCATGTTACTGCTGCCCGGCGTCAGGTAGGTTCAACTTTTAAACCATTTGTATATGCAGTTGCACTTAGTGACGGGCAATTTTCGCCCTGTTCAAAAATACCTCTGGTTCAGGTAACTATTGAGTTGGAGAACGGAAAGACCTGGTCACCTCAAAACTCCGGAAAGATTAAAGAAGGTGAAATGGTTACCCTCCGATACGCACTTGCAGGTTCCATTAACTGGGCCTCTGCCTATCTTATTAAAAGACACTCACCTGAAGCAGTTATCAGGCTTGCACGCAAAATGGGTATAAAAAGTTATATTATGCCGGTTCCGGCAATTTGCCTTGGTGTTCCTGAACTTTCTGTATACGAAATGGTGGGTGCTCAAACCACATACCCAAACAAGGGCATATATACTGAACCGATATTTGTAACAAGAATTGAAGACAAAAACGGAAATGTACTTTCTGAGTTCGTTCCAAGAAGGAACGAAGCCATGAGCGAAGAAACTGCATACCTGATGCTTGAACTCATGAAAGGGGTTGTGGATTATGGTACCAGTGCAAGAATCAGATCTGTTTACGGGATTAAATATCCGATTGCAGGGAAAACCGGTACTTCTGATGATAACAGTGATGGATGGTTTATGGGTATTACGCCTGACCTGGTTGCCGGATGCTGGGTTGGCGGCGAGGATATGCAGATTCATTTCCGCAATACAGCTTATGGCCAGGGAGCGAATATGGCACTTCCAATTTGGGCTCTTTTTATGAAAAAAGTATATGCCGACGAAACCATAAATATTTCAACAGAAGATTTTGAAAAGCCAAGCAAACCTCTATCTGTTGAAATCGATTGTGGTAAATATGCCCGTCAACATCCTGAAGAAAACAACAATAACGACGATAACGGATGGCAATAAAGAAGGGCCGCATTCATATATGAACGCAGCCCCGAATATATGTTGAGAGGAATTATTATCTCAGTATCATAAATGGTTTTTGCATTACATCCATGGCTCCTTCTATTGTTAGGTAATACATTCCATTTGGCAGGTCAGAAACATTTATGCCGTGTTCAATTGTTGATTGTACATGAACCATCTCACCAACTGAATTAAAAACACGAACATATCTTATTTCCATATCTCCCATTAGTTCAACATTCAATATATCGCTTGCAGGAACCGGGTATATGTTGAAATCAACCTCATCTTCATCAATACCCACGGATTCATGAATGTAAATGTAACTCATATAAGTGACCGTAGTTCTTGATGTATCACATGTAATACTAAGCACAACAACCTGTGAACCGTAGTTAGAGAATGTATAATCAACCCATATGGTCGCCATCTGACCAGCACCTGTAAATATCCACTCTACACTTACAATATTACCGGCGGTTATAACCTGTCCGATATAAAAACTATCCGGAACAAAACTTAAGCATGAATCTATTGCAGGAATATAAAGTGTATCGATAACCGGGTTCAGTGAATCATAGGGCTCAAGCACATTTGCTGTAAGCGTATATGAAGGGCACATTGAATCAGAGTCGTTAATTACTACAGTGTATATCCCGCTTGAAAGACCATATACATCTTCTGTTGTAGCTCCATTGCTCCAGTTGAATGAATAAGGTGCTGTACCACCGTAAACAGTTAAATCGATAGCCCCATCATTTCCATTAACCGTTGTTACGTGGTAAATATCTGCATCGACATAATAAATACATTGTGTTGAATCAAAATAGTCGACCCAGGTTGTGTATGTATCTGAGCAACCAGAATCCGTTAATATTTGTAATGTCACCTGATATGAGTTCTGACTCGGGAAAGTTGTTGAAGGGTTTTGAAGCGAACTGGCTGCAGGACTTCCACCATTAAATGTCCAATCCCAGGCTATTATACTATGGTTGCCGGTGACAGTGGACTGATCGTAAAAATCAAAACTTCCTGAGCCAAGTGCGCTGTATGAAAAGTATGCATTACACGTTGGAGCAGGGATACCTCCTATATAAATACTATCACACTGAGTACTCATACATGCTGTACTCGTTTCAATAGTCAAACATATCCAATACCAGCCGGCTGGCAAATTTGAGAGTTGTTCAACAGGATTTTGTGTACTATATGTGTAGTTCACACCCATACCATTAAGTGACCATGTCCAGTTAATAACATCAATCATAGTAGAGTCATTATTGTAAGACTGATCATACATATAGAAATTTATCGAATCCTGATTAAAGTTATACCAGGCCTGACACTGCGGTTTTGCTATAAAAGCCGCACCTAAAAGAACAAGAGAAAGAAGGAACTTTTTCATAATATGTTTTGTTTTTTGTTTACAATTAAAGAACACAAGGTTTGTTTTCAGGTTGCCTGCCGGTTAAAAATAAATTCTGAAGCCACCTGAAATTCCTGCGGAGAAATCACCCTGAAAGTCATTTTCGGAGCCGGATCCTGTTTCATATATTTTTTTTCTGAACCAGGGTTGAATTTGTATCGACATTCGCTCATGAATGAAATACTCATATTCCATATTTAACAGGAGAGTGAACCCTAACGATTTACTTTCATTTGAAATTTCGGTATACGGTTCTGTGGCATACAATCCGTTATAGAATTTTCCTTTGGTGTTTAATAACAATGAAGTTCCAAAACCTCCGCTTAGTGATAAAGCCTGATTTCCAAAAGTGAATTTGTGTCCAATCATGATAGGAATCTCAAACACAGTAGATGTGCGTGACCATTTTGCACCATGCAATGTATCGTAGGCATTCACCAAAGATGTGTCAAATTGCTGAATCAGAGTTGAATCATATTCGGTTACCCAAACAGAATCTGAAACATGGATAACAGAGTCGGAAACATAAGTATAATGCCAGTAAGAACTGGTATCTACAGTCCAGAATTGTTGAAGCAGATCATATGACTCTGTTAAATGCTCGTTATATAATAACTCACCTTCATGATAACGATCGTAAATATTTAAAAAACGCAGGCCGGATGAAATGAAGAATTTTTTAAACTCAATACGCATTGAAATCTCCGGTATCATTAAAGCACTGATTGAATTGCTGCGACTCAAATCATATTCTGATTCATAATCGCTAATAGGGGAACTGAATCCACCACCTAGCGACAGTGCAGCAGAGAATAATGGTTTGCCTCTTTCGTCATTTAATTCATCAAGAACCACAGGCATAACCAAATAATTCTGATCGAGAAAGCTTGAAATTAGAGGAATACGCTTCGGACCTGATAAATCTGCTTTCGCTCCAATTTCATCAAGAGCCAGAATCTGGTTTACTGATACAATATTCACCTTCGTTTTATTGGGTTGGCCTATGTCACTGTCATTTTCAATATCTTTTGGAACATTTACTATTTCTACAAACTGGTTTTTGGAATTATCTGGTTCAGAAACATTTTTATCATAGGAATTTTTTGCAGGAATATTGTAGGCAAACTTATTATTTGCATTATTTTGATTAGAAATACTTTTCTCATCAACAGAGTTACTGGGTTGCGGAAGCACACAATTGGTATATTCAGTAGTTCTGTTTTCAGCGAAAACTGTTTCTGATAAAGCATTATGCAGAAGAAAATACCTTCCGCCAAAAAGCACTACCAGGGTTGCAATACCCACAAACCAATAGGATCGGATAAAAGAACTAACTCCCAGAACAAAAACACTGTACCAGGCAACCCTTTTTCGAATCTTCTTAAAGTACAGGTCAGGGGCTTCCATGTGCAGGTCGTTTAGTTTATCCCTGCTCACCTGATCAATCATGTGATTCTTATTTTCATTTTTCATGCTCATACAATTTTTCGAACAACCATCTGCGCTTCCAGTTTATGCTGAATGGCTGCAATGATCTTTTTTCTAGCTTTAAACAACTGTGTTTTTGAAGTATTTACAGAAATCCCCAGCATCTCGGCAATATCATCATGCGAGCATGACTCCATTGCATACAGGTTAAAAACCATTCGGTATCCATTTGGCAGGGCCTGTACAATCTTCAAAATTTCTTCGGCACTGATCATTTCATACAGTTCATCAAAAAAAGCGCTATCCTGCTCATCACTGATAAATTCAAGCGTTAAATCGGGGTCATAAGTAAATCTTTCTTTTTTCCTGTCCCTCAGATAATTTATCGACGCATTTATCATGATCCTTTTCATCCATTTCTGAAGCGAGAATTCAGACTGATTTCGAAAAGACTGAATATTTTTAAATATTTTAATGAATGCTTCCTGAAACACATCTTCCGCATCGGCATATGAGGGAAGATAACGATTGCACACACCAAGCAACATACCTCCATACTTTTTATAGAGCGCCTCCTGGAATTTTCGCTTTCCCTTACGACAGCCGGCAATGATTTCTTCGTCAGTCAAATTATCTCGATTCTGTACATTAGAACACAGTATTCATTGTAAGGTTGCCTGAAAAAAAAAGACCTGCTAAAATTTAACAGGTCTTTGTGAGATATTCTTTGATTTTACTGGAACAAATATGAGTTCCGCGTAATTACATCTTTACTGATATTCTTAACAATTGTGGCGGCATCCATCACCATCATCAAGTCGGGCGGAAATCCCTGTGGCGGATTATTCAGCTTGCGTTTGGTTTCGTCTTTCAAAATGGATTTATCACCATCTGCAAAAGCATAAACATAATCGAAGAATGTTTCGGCAGTAATAGGATCAGACTTAAGCAACATATTCGACCAGTCAAAAATATCGAGTGTACCACCAACAATAGCTTGTTTATGCATCTGGATTTCACGGATATTACATGTAATAGTCTCCATATGAGGAACCTTTATGTCATTTCCAAGACTATCTTTCATTACATTTCCATTATCGTCCAGAACATAATCCCAACCATCCTGTACCTCTTTTGATTCAGTATAATATATTTCCTTCACCGATTCAGGAGAAACATCAACCTGTGTAATATTCAGGCGGGCAAAATAGTGATAACTAATTGCAGTATCATATTGAGTGTAATACTTCACAAAGAGCTGATCAATGTCGGTAAGGTATATTTTCAATACTTCATCAACAAAGCCCTCGGGCAAGATCTTTCCTGAACTATTCTTCACCTCAAATAAAATATTGGCGGTACCCATCTGCTGGGCAATGAGCAATTGACGCTCAACATCTTTATAATTTGTAAAGAAACGTTTTGAGTTCATGAACATATCATATGCCTGCCTTGCCGATTGCCTGTCTCCATTTTTGAGCAGGCTTAATCCTTTCTGATAATAATACTCTGCAGCATTTTGCTGAGCATTAACCGTTTCCTGAGTATAATCAATATATACATAACCAATTGAACTGAGTACAGACTGAGGTAATGCTTTCACACGATCCTGACGACTTTTCATTATGACATAGATCTGAAAAATCTCGTCCCAGATATCAGGTTGACCTGTGGTTTTCAGGTAAGCAATTCTTTCTTTGTCCTGCTGATTTGCCATTTGATAAGCACGGCGCAGAACATCAATTTCTTTCATTTTTGTCGGTTTGCGCATAAGCTTCTTTACCGACTTCATGATCGCCATGTCATATTGCTGGCGTTCAAGGTGCTTCTTAGAGCTGGTGCATGATGCAAGAGCAATAGAAGCAACAAACATGATGAGTATAAAACGTTTCATAAGGCAGTTTTAGTTTATACTATTCAAGAACTTTGCCACAATAATAAGAATTAATTTCCACACTTCAATTTGCGAGTGAAATTTTTTGTATGTACCTTCGAACCCTCAAAAATGGCGTCACTATGTGGAATGTACTCATCAAGTACATCTTAAGGAACCGAAATCTTAATCTGACCATCATTGGCGTGTTCACCGCTCTAATGGCCTTCATGGCTTTACGCGTGCAAATGTCGTATGAATATGCTCAAATGCTGCCTGAATCAGACAGTGTTAATGTTGAATACCGCCAGTTTAAAAAAATGTTTGGAGAAGAAGGTGCCATTTTTTTTGTTGGATATGACGACACCTTGCTTCGCGATCTGAATACTTTTCATGAGTGGAATGATATCATTGATGAAATAAAAAACATTGAAGGTGTTAGCGGCATTTTTCATGTCGGCAATTGTTTTAATCTTGAAAAAGATACAGCCGCTAAGAAGCTATTCACTGCACCGGTTTTTAAGGACAGTGTTGAAACACAGAAAGAGCTCGACAGCCTACTCAATATTGCATATTCATTATCATTTTACGAAGAGTTCCTTTTCAATAAAGAAGCCGGTATTGGTGTATTACTCATATGGATAGATCCCGATTTCCTGAATTCGAGCGACAGAATGAAGCTCATAAAATCGATTAAAAACCCAATTGAGCAATTTGGACAGGAAAAAGGCATTGAAATGCACTATTCGGGAATGCCCTACATCAGAACTACAATCTCTCAAATGGTTCAGAGAGAGCTTCTGATCTTTATGTTTCTGGCCATGTTTGTGGCTGCTGCCATTCTCCTGTTCTTCTTCAGATCACTAAAAGCACTTGCTTTTTCCATGATGATTGTAGTAATTGGTGTAATCTGGACCTTAGGATTTCTATCATTGTTTGGATATGAAATTACTATACTTTCAGGAATTATTCCTCCTATTTTAATTATCATTGGTATAGAAAACTGCATATACCTCATTACGAAATATCATACCGAGTACATAAGTCATGGCAATCAGGCCAAAGCACTGGCAAGGGTGGTGCAAAAGGTCGGATATGCCACGCTCCTGACCAATGTTACCACAGCTGTCGGGTTTGGCTCATTCATGATTACAGGCAATGCCATATTAATGGAATTTGGAATAATTGCAGCCATTAACATCATTCTGATGTTTGTTTTCACCCTTATCCTTATTCCTACCCTCTACAGCTTTTATTCTCCACCATCGGCACGACATACCAAACACCTTACTTTCAAATGGATGAAAAAGGTTTCGGGCAGTATTGTGGGCATTATTCAATATCACAGACCGAAAGCACTTATAGCAGTAACCGCACTACTTTTAATGAGTGCATACGGGATATACAGACTTGAGAATAAAGGAAGTATGGTGGATGATATTCCGGTGAATAACAAAATGTACAAAGACCTTAAATTTTTTGAGGAAAACCTGAGTGGTGTATTACCGGTTGAAGTTACCATTGACACTAAAAAACGAAAAGGCCTTTTTTCCATTAGCACCCTGAATAAGATTGACGAGTTTCAGAAAAAGCTGCTTGATTATCCTGAAGTTTCCAAACCATTATCGATTGTTGAAGTGGTTAAATTCTCAAAGCAGGCTTTTTATGGTGGTCGTTCGGAAATGTATTCAATGCCAAACCGGCAGGAAAAAGACTTTATTCTTGGATATTTACCAGATGTAAAATCAGGAGATAATAATTCTGATATTTTAAATTCATTTGTTGATACAAGTTACCAAACGGCAAGAATAAGCATTAGAATAAAGAACCTCTATACTCCTGAAATTGCTGAACTCAAAGCAAATCTTCGTGCAGACCTAGATTCCATTTTTCCTACAGACAGATATATTACGCATATTACCGGCTCAACCATAGTCTTTCAAAAAGGAAGTGAGTATCTTGTTCGCAATCTTATATACAGCTTGCTCCTGGCTATTGGAATTATTTCAGTACTGATGTTCCTAATGTTTAACAGTATTCAGATGGTTCTGATCAGCATGGTATCAAACCTGCTTCCGCTTCTTGCGGCAGCCGGCCTTATGGGTTTACTGGGCATCGACCTGAAACCCTCTACCATTATTATATACAGTATAGCACTTGGTATTGCTGTAGATGCTGCCATCCATTTATTATCAAGATACCGGCAACAATTGCGCATGACCGACTGGAACGTGAAAGAATCTATCTTGAAAGCTGTAGGAGAAACTGCAAACGGCATGATTTATTCCGGAATCGTTTTGGTATTTGGTTTTGCAGTATTTATCCTGAGTGGTTTTGGCGGAACCCAGTCATTGGGATATCTGATCGGTTTCACTCTTTTTGTGGCCATGTTTGCCAACCTTATTATTCTTCCGTCTCTGGTTCTTTATTTCGATAAAAGAGCCACTACAAAATCATTTGGAAAGCCTGTCTTTGAAATTCTTGATGAAGAAGAGGAAGAAGAAAAAGAAGATAAATAAAATTCCTATTTTTGTTTTTAGAAATCAGACGCTATGAAAGGAATTGTACTAGCAGGAGGCGCCGGCACACGGTTATATCCTATTACTCTTGCCATGAGCAAGCAGTTAATGCCGATCTACGATAAACCCATGATTTATTATCCGCTGTCAGTTTTATTGATGGCCGGAATCAAAGATATTCTGATTATATCCACTCCTCATGATTTGCCAAAATTCGAGCATCTGCTTGGCGACGGGAAACGAATAGGGTGCAATTTCTCTTATGTGGAGCAAAAAGTTCCCAACGGACTTGCCCAAGCCTTTATTCTAGGAGAAGATTTTATTGGAGATGACAAGGTTGCATTGGTTTTGGGAGACAATATATTTTATGCAAACGGGCTTCAGAATTTACTTCAGGAAAATAATGATCCGGATGGAGGAGTAGTTTTCGCATACCATGTAAGTGATCCTGAGAGATATGGTGTGGTTGAGTTTGATGATAACATGAAAGCAATCTCCATTGAAGAAAAACCTGCAAATCCAAAATCAAATTATGCAGTACCAGGGCTATATTTTTATGATAATTCAGTAATTGAAGTTGCAAAAAATATTAAGCCCAGCCCCCGCGGTGAATATGAGATTACTGATGTTAACAAGCATTACCTGAACAAGGGGAAACTTAAGGTTGGAGTTCTCAACCGGGGAACGGCATGGCTTGATACCGGAACTTTTAATTCTTTGCTTCAAGCCAGTCAGTTTGTTGAAGTTATTGAAAGCAGACAAGGACTTAAAATTGGATGCATAGAAGAAATTGCATTCAGACAGGGCTTTATAAATGCGGATCAACTCAGGGAAATAGCAGAGCCCTTGCTTAAAAGCGGTTATGGCGAATATTTACTCTCATTAATCAAATAGCGTATGATTAAGATTTTACTAACTGGCGGGGCAGGATTTATTGGCAGCAGTATGGTTGAACGACTTCTGGAAAATCCCGATGTCTTTGTTGTTGTGGTTGATGATCTGTCAACCGGATCCTTGGACAAACTTCCTGAGAAACATACAGATCGTTATAAATTCATTAAATGTAACGTAAACGATTACAGAGATATTTCTGAAGTATTTTTCAGTTTTCATTTTGATTATGTATTTCACTATGCAGCTGTTGTTGGTGTTCAGCGCACATTAAAAAACCCGGTAATGGTGCTTCGCGATTTGCACAGCATCGAAAACATTCTTAACCTGTCTAAAAACTCAAGTGTTAAGCGTGTATTTTTCAGCAGCAGTTCAGAAGTGTATGGTGAGCCGGTTGAATTTCCACAGAATGAGAGCACCACCCCCCTGAATTCAAAACTGCCTTATGCCATCGTGAAAAATGCTTCTGAAGCCTTTCTCAAATCATATTATCAGGAATTCGGACTGAATTATACCATATTCAGATTTTTTAATACATATGGTCCTAAACAAAGCAAAGATTTTGTTATCAGTCGTTTTATTAATCTTGCTGCCAACAACCGAAATCTAACCATCTATGGTGATGGAAGTCAAACCAGAACATTCTGCTATGTAAATGACAATGTTGATGCCTGTTATAATTGTTTTGAACAACATCTGAATGAAGACAATAATAAGCAGGAAGTATTTAATATTGGAAATGACAATGAGACAGCCATCATTGATCTTGCAAAAACCATTATTAAAGTCACCGGATCCACATCAGAAATCAAACATACATCTGCCTTAAAAGAAGGAGATATGAAAAGAAGGCTGCCCGATATCAGCAAAATGAAAAAACTACTGGACAGACCGCTCATGCCGCTAGAAGAAGGAATTAAAATTATTCTTGACAACAGTAAATATATTTTATAATGGAACTTATTAAGAAATACCAGGATATATTTTGCGGGAAGTTCAACAGTTTAAAATTCCTGAAAGACCCACCTGAACTTTACGAACCTATCGATTATGCACTCTCTGCCGGAGGAAAAAGAATTCGCCCGGTATTAACAGTAATGATTTGTGATTTTTTCGGGAATAACTTTGAAGATGCACTAAACCCGGCTATTGCCATTGAAATATTTCACAATTTCACACTCGTTCACGATGATATTATGGATGATGCCCCAATCAGAAGGGGAAAATCAACTGTTTACAAGAAATACGATATTAACACAGCCATTCTGTCGGGCGACACCATGTTTGCCAAAGCTTATGAATTTGTTACCCTTACCCGCGAAGATAAACTCCCGGCTGTGCTTAAAGTATTTACCAAAACTGCAATGGAAGTATGTGAAGGGCAGCAATACGATATGAATTTTGAGACGCAGCAGGATGTTTCTCTTGAAGAATACCTGCTCATGATTAAGCTCAAAACAGCCGTTCTGATGGGTGCCAGTTTAAAAATCGGAGCCATAATGGGTGGTGCAAATGAAGAGCAGTCAAGTCTCATTTTTGAATTTGGAGAGGAAGTGGGTATGGTATTTCAACTTCAGGATGATCTCCTGGACACTTTTGGCGACGAGTCTACATTTGGCAAAAGAGTAGGAGGTGACATACTCGATTGCAAAAAGACCTATCTCTATGTGAAAGCCATGGAGAAACTCAGCACAGAAAAAAGTGAATTACTTTTAAAGGTATACCACGACAAAAACATGAGCGAGGACCTTAAAATCAGCAAAGTACAAGAACTTTTCCGCGAAGCCGGTGTGATTGAAGATTGTAAAGTACTCATGAACAAGCACCATGTTAACAGCATGAAAGCACTGGAGAGCATAAACCTTAAGCCCGAATACAAACAGGTTTTAAGCAATTTTGCGGAGTCGTTGCTGGTGAGGGATTTTTAGTTTAGATCCGGTTCAAAATCCAACGAAACCGAATTCATACAATACCTTTTATGGGTAGGTGGCGGACCATCGTCAAAAACATGCCCAAGATGAGAATCACATCGTCCGCAAAGAACTTCTGTGCGCATCATTCCGTGTGAATAATCAGCTTTATAAATTACACTGCCGGCTCTTTCTGCCTCGAAAAAACTGGGCCAGCCGCATGAACTGGCAAATTTAGCATCGGATCGAAATAGTTTATTGCCGCAAACCGCACAATAATATGTTCCTTTTACATCGTGCTCGTAATACTCACCGGTAAACGCTCGCTCGGTTCCCGCCTCACGGGCTACACGATATAGATCTGCAGGTAGAATTTTCCGCCACTCTTCATTACTTACATTAAGCTTGCTTGTATCGGTTCTGGAATAATATGGATTTTCTGACTTCATTTCATTTCTGTTTTCCTGAGTTCGGCCGCATGAAGTAAAAACAATTACAGCGAGCAGCACCAATATTACTTTCATAATTTATTACTCCTTCAAATGGTCTTTAAATACCTCCCTGAATTTTTCCAGTTTAGGTTTAATTACAATCTGGCAATAGCCCTGATAGGGATTTTTTTCATAATAATCCTGATGGTAGTTTTCGGCCTTATAAAACACATTAAAAGCCGTAACTTCTGTTACAATTGGATCAGGATATGCTTTTTCTTCATTCAGTTTATAAATATAGTATTCGGCCAATTCTTTCTGTTCCACATTGTGGTAAAAAATAGCCGAACGATATTGTGTTCCAATATCGGCTCCCTGTCTGTTCAGTTGTGTGGGGTCATGCGCCTGAAAAAAAGCGGAAAGCAGAAAATCATAACTCACCTCATCCGGATTGTAGATTACATTTATGGCTTCTGCATGGCCAGTTTCTCCCGAAACCACATCTTCATAACTGGGATTCTCAAGTGCACCTCCGGTATAACCCGAAATCACTTCTACAACTCCTTTTAACTGGCGAAACTGTTCTTCAACGCACCAGAAACATCCTGCTGCAAACGTTGCCGTATCGGTTTTCATCTCTTTCATCTTGTCAAAGTCTTTGTTTTCCGGATTTTGCCCATTACATGAACTGAAGCCAAAAGCCATCATAAATATAAGCAATATGTAGATCCGGGTAATCATTAGTATGTTTTTTCAAAAATCTAATACATTTAGATTTTTACATACCAAAGATACGCACCAAAGCTACAAATGACAAGCGTTTGTGACAATTATCAGGATCAAAAAAGCAAATGGGAGAATAATTGGTTTGGTTAAACCCAAATAAATATTTCAAAGATCAAACTTTGAAACAGGTGTACTGTTTTAAACTATTGTGCAGTTTGCTATTTCATTATTATTTATTAAATATCAGAATATTAACACTTTAATTGTTTTGTCACAAAATTGATACCTGCTCAAATTTTGCACCAAAACATATTTATTCATGAATAATAGCCTCACAATATCAAGCGAAGCTTTACAGTGTTAAGGTGGACATCAACAAGATTATTCTATGATGTTTATCTCTCCTCCACCCCATGGAAGATTCATTTTTATATGGAGAATGCTCATACCATGTTCAGCAGAATCATCTTTTTCGATTTTAATGACATAAGTGCCATTCTGGTTTTCAATCTCAACCTCGGCTTCCGAATCCGACAAGTCATTAATCTCAATATCACTTTCATTGATAAAATTATATGGCGGAGGGAAACTAAATCCCGTTGATCCGTCAGACTCAATTTTATTCTTCACATAAGTATTGTGATGTAAAACATTCCATTCTGAGAGCGATTTAGTATCCTTAACACTTGTCTTATCTTTGGTAATAAAGTCAATGTTACAGCCAAAATCATCGTAATCTTCCGGCTTCTCATAATTATTATCCAAAGCATATTTCACGCAATTTATCATATCAACACCGCGTGTATACTCCATAAGAAATTCAATAATCATTTTTTCTTCCATATCCGTAAATTTAATATCAGTCTCAAAATATGGCTATATTTTAAATAATAAAAAACTGTTTTAAGATGTAACCATATTTGGAGTCTTGTAATCCAAAGATAAAAAATTAAATTAATATTCTTTATTGTCTGGGTCAAACAAATTAATTCATTGAGGTGTTCAAATAAATTCTTATGCAAAAGTCTAAAAATGACTTTACAACATTGAATCGTTGCGAAGCATGAGCAACACTTATGTAATTTTATTAATACAGAACACTTTTTTCGACTTGTAAAGATACAAAAATACAATAATTGTACTGATTGAGAATCTAAACTAGTGGTCATTATTAAACACCTGCATTTCCCCTCAAATTTGTACTTTTACACAAAATTTCAAAGGATGATCAGAGTAAGATTTGCACCAAGTCCAACAGGACCATTACATATTGGCGGAGTAAGAACTGCGCTTTACAATTACTTTTTTGCTAAAAAACAAGGCGGAAAGCTGATTCTTCGTATTGAAGACACCGATCAGACCCGTTTTGTGGAAGGCGCTGAAAACTACATACAGGAAAGTCTGGAGTGGTCGGGCATTCACTTTGATGAAGGTCCAAAACAAGGTGGAGAATTTGGCCCCTACCGTCAAAGCGAACGCAAAAACCTCTATCGTCAATATGCCGATCAGCTAATTAATGATGGTTACGCATATTATGCCTTTGATACTGCTGAAGAATTGCAGAAAATGCGCGAAACAGAAGAAGCTGCAGGGCATAAATTTCAATACGATTCAAAACACCGTAAGAACCTCAAAAACTCGCTTCGCCTTTCTAAAGATGAAGTGCAAGACAAACTGGATGCCGGCAAACCATATACCATACGTCTTCTTTTTCCTGAAGATGAAGAGATCGTTTTCACTGATGTGATCCGCGGCGAAGTGAAGGTTCATAGTTCCAACATGGACGATAAGGTCATTTTCAAAAGCGACGGCATGCCAACCTACCATCTCGCCAATATTGTAGATGACCATTTAATGGAAATCACCCACGTAATCCGTGGTGAAGAATGGCTGCCCTCTGCCCCGCTCCATGTACTTCTTTATCGCTATCTTGGATGGGATGCCCCGGAATTTGCACATCTTCCGCTGCTACTGAAACCAGATGGAAAAGGCAAACTTAGCAAACGCGATGGCGACCGTCTTGGATTCCCTGTGTTTCCCATGGAATGGACAGACCCGAAAACCGGAGAAATTTCAAGTGGCTATAAAGAAAGTGGTTATTTTCCTGAAGCCTTTGTCAATATGCTGGCTTTTCTGGGCTGGAATCCCGGTGATGAGCGCGAGATCATGAGTATGGATCAAATGACTGAAGCCTTCAGCCTTGATCGTTGCAGCAAAAGTGGTGCACGATTTGATGCAGACAAAGCCAAATGGTTTAACCATGAGTATTTGCAGCAATATCCGATGGACAAGCTTGTGACTGCTTTCAAGGAACTGCTTAAAAAAGAGACCATTGAAGAGGTCTGCGATGACTATATTGAAAAAGTCATAAAAGCCATAAAAGATCGTGCAAATTTTGTTCAGGATCTCATCAATAGCGGCCTGTATTTTTTCAAACATCCGGAAAGCTATGAAGAAAAAGCCGTGAAAAAACACTGGCGTGAAAATAGTGCATCACATATTGGGCTTATCGCTGATGAATTTGAAAAATGCGAAGGCTGGAATTCAGAGAACCTGGAAGACATCGTTAAAACTCAGATTGAAAAGCACGAAATGGCCGGAGGCAAGATCTTCAATGGAATTCGTCTGCTTATGGTAGGTGCATCCAGCGGGCCTCATCTTTTCGACATACTTGAAATTCTTGGCAAAGAAGAGAGTATCATCCGTTTAAGAAATGGGATTGAAAGGCTAAGGTCATTGAATCAATAAAAAAAGGTATTTTTGCTAAAAATAATCAAGCATGCCAATCATTGGGTCCTTAATAAAAAGTGCCATTGAACTTCGCAGCAAAATGCCTGCAGAAAACAGGCAGGGAAATCCTGTTGCAGCCCAGAAAAAGGTTCTCAGGCGGCTTATTCGCAAGGCTCAACTGACTTCCTTTGGTGAGCATTACGGATTTTCAGAAATCCTGAAATCAAAGAATACCATTGAGGATTTTAGGAACAATGTACCGTTGCATGATTACAACAAAATGCACAATGATTGGTGGTATCGTGCTCTTAGCGGAGAAGCTTATGTTTCCTGGCCGGGTCGTGTAAAGTATTTTGCGTTAAGCTCCGGAACAAGTGAAGCATCGAGCAAATATATTCCTGTAACAGCAGATATGATTCGGGCCATCAAAAAAATCAGTGTCAGACAGCTTGTTTCTCTAGCGAGATACGACATTCCGAAAGATTTTTTCAAGCGCGGAATTCTCATGCTCGGAGGAAGCACCCATTTAAATTATAATGGCACATATTACGAGGGTGATTTAAGCGGAATAACCACCGGAAATATTCCATTCTGGTTTCAGCACCATTATAAGCCCGGGAAACGCATCAGTAAAGAGCGCGACTGGGAAACAAAACTCGAAGAGATCATTAAAAAAGCGCCCGAATGGGATATTGGGGCAATAGTTGGTGTTCCGGCCTGGTTTCAGATATTGCTTAAAAAAATTATTGACCGATACGATCTGGAACACATCCATGAAATCTGGCCTAACCTGCATATTTTTACACACGGTGGTGTGAGTTTTGCTCCATACATCAGCAGTTTTGAAAAACTGGTTGGCAGAGAAATGATTTACATGGAGACCTATCTTGCTTCAGAGGGTTTCATTGCATACCAGAACCGCCCGGGAACAAAATCGATGTCGTTGGTTTGCGATAACGGTATCTTTTATGAATTTGTACCTTTCAATGATGATAATTTTGATTTCGAGGGTAATCTGAAACCTGATGCAAAAACACTTACACTTGGTGAAGTTGAAATTGATAAAGAATACGCTTTATTACTGAGCACAAATGCAGGTGCCTGGCGATATTTAATAGGCGACGTGGTACGGTTTACCAGTTTGAACCCGCCTGAAATTCTTATTGTGGGGCGCACAAAGCACTATCTGAGTATTTGTGGAGAACATTTATCTCAGGAGAATATGAACCGTGCCATTGAAATGTACGAGCAGGACAATAATGTTTCCATTCCTGAGTTTACGGTTGCCGGCCTGCCATACGAAAACATGTTTCAGCATAAATGGTGGATAGGCTCGAGTGATCATATAGATCCCATGCATCTTTCTTCTGAGATAGATAAATATCTCAAAAAACTCAACGACGATTACCGCGTTGAACGTATTGCAGCTATAAGAAAAGTGGAAGCTGAGGTTTTGCCTGTAGACATGTTTTATGATTTCCTTAAAAGTCAGGGAAAGGTTGGTGCCCAGATCAAGTTTCCAAGGGTAATGAAAAAGCACCTGCCGGATTGGCTGAAATATCTTGAATCCGTACAAAAAAGCACGTAACTGAATTATGATCGGAGTACTGTTTGAAGGAATGCTTTTGGGATTGATACTGGCCATCACACTTGGCCCGGCATTTTTCACCATTATTCAAACTTCGATCGATAAAGGATTTTTACCTGCTTTTCAGATTGCAATAGGTGTATCTATCAGCGATATTGCTGTAATCTTTATCACATATCTCGGGCTTTCACAGATTATTGAAAACGATATGGTAAAAATATATACCGGAATTGCAGGCGGTATTATATTGGTGCTTTTCGGAATCTATACTTTTTACAAAAAACCTGATATAATAAAAAGACGATCGTCTAAAACCAAAACCCCTAAAAGAAAATCAAACCTCTTTACCAATCTGGCCAAAGGGTTCTTTTTGAATATTGTAAATCCATTTGTTATTCTTTTCTGGATTACTATTATCGGATATGTATCACATGCAGCTCCTTATGGCAAAATGGACGAATATGCCATTATGTTCTTCAGTGGCACAATAATCACTGTTTTCGCTACAGATACATTGAAATCTTTTATAGGTTATAAGATTAAGAAATATTTGAAACCAAGAATTCAGCTAACAATCAACAGAATTGTTGGTATTGTACTTGTCGGTTTTGGTATTGTACTCATCATTAGGTTGTTTTTCTAATACACCAATAGAACAAGATTATTTTTTTCGAGCATATATTTCAGTTTCATCCATATATTGTCGTTATGATTCTTGATTTGGCAAATATTTTTACTTAATCTTCGAGTAAATAAAGCGAGTTATTTTCTGTAAATATTTTGTCAAATTCTTTGATAAGAACAAAATTTCTATATTTTTGATCAATTAATTCGAAGTGAGTTGAAACGACAATTTCAAGTAAAAACAAGATGTATAAATTAGAATCCAAAATTGATGTCCATTCGGAAAGTTTTATTGAAAATAAACAAGAATTTCTGAAGCTACTGAACAGATACAAAGAGGAATATCAGAAAGTAATGAATGCTGTTCCTGCAAAGACAATTGAGAAGCATAAAAGCAGGGGCAAGCTTCTTGCCCGTGAGAGGATTAATCTTCTTATTGATCCAAACACTCCTTTTCTCGAATTGTCACCGCTTGCTGCATACGATATGTATGATAATGGCTTTCCTTCTGCAGGGATTGTAACTGGTGTTGGCTTGATTCACGGACGCGAAACTGTGATTATAGCAAATGATGCTACTGTAAAAGGTGGTACTTATATGCACCTGACCATAAAAAAACATTTAAGAGCACAGGAAATTGCAATGGAGAATGGATTACCATGTGTATATCTGGTTGATTCAGGTGGTGCCTTCTTACCCGAGCAGGATACTGTATTTCCGGACAGAGATCATTTTGGACGGTTTTTTTACAACCAGGCAAGATTATCATCAATGGGAATCCCTCAGATTGCAGCTGTAATGGGCTCCTGCACCGCCGGCGGCGCCTATGTCCCGGCCATGAGTGATGAGACCATCATTGTAAAAAAACAGGGAACTATTTTCCTCGGTGGACCACCACTTGTAAAAGCTGCTACAGGAGAAATTGTAAGTTCTGAAGAATTGGGTGGAGCCGAAGTGCATACTTCTATTTCGGGTGTAGCTTACCATTTTGCTTAAAACGACCATCATGCGATTCAGATATTGAGAAATATTTTTGAGTCGATGAAGTTCAAGAAAAAGCAGGCTTTTGACCTTGCTCCAATTGAAGAACCGGCATATGACCCTGAAGAGTTGTACGGTATTGCACCTGTTGATTTTAAAAATCTTGTTGACCCAAAAGAAATTATTGCACGTATTGTTGACGGAAGTAAATTTCATGAGTTCAAAGAGAAATACGGAACTACTATTGTTACCGGCTTTGCACGAATCATGGGCTTCCCGGTGGGTATCATAGCAAATAACGGGGTTATTTTCTCTGAATCCGCATTGAAAGCAACACATTTCATTGAACTATGTACTTCTAAGAAGATTCCTCTATTATTCCTGCAAAATATAACAGGGTTTATTGTGGGGAAAGATTTTGAAAGAGGCGGAATCGCTAAAGACGGTGCAAAATTGGTGCATGCTGTTGCTAATGCGAATGTTCCCAAATTCACAGTAATATTCGGAGGTTCATTCGGGGCCGGTAATTATGGAATGGCCGGAAGAGCATATGATCCACGCTTGTTGTTCATGTGGCCCAACGCAAAAATCTCCGTTATGGGTGGCCGACAGGCTGCAATAGTGCTGACAACAGTAAAAGAAGATCAATACAGAGCCAAAGGCGTTGAACCACCAGCCGATGAAATAGAAGCGCTCAGAAAAAGCATCATGGATAAATATGAATATGAAGGATCTGCTTATTACAGTACCGCAAGATTGTGGGATGATGGCATTATAGATCCGGTGGATACAAGAAAAGTATTGGCCCTTGGAATTGCAATGTCTCAAAACAAAGAAATCCCTGATCAGAAGTACGGTGTATTCAGAATGTAATAATGCAAATCTAAAATGAACGTCAATGAAAACATTTGAAACAATAGAATTTGAATTAACCAATGGTATTGCTACCATTTGGCTGAACCGTCCTGAAGTACATAATGCTTTGAATGAGCTGATGATCTCAGAGATTATTGCCTGTTACGAGGAAATTAATAATATGGCCGATGTACGTGTTGTTATTCTACGTGGACGAGGAAAATCATTTTGTGCGGGAGCAGACCTGAATTACATGAAAGGCATTGCTGAATTTGGTTTTGAAGAGAACTATCAGGACAGCCTCCGCTTAGCTAAATGTTTTAACGCTATTTATACATGTAAAAAGCCAACCATTGCCATTGTACATGGTGCAGCTATTGGTGGTGCAAACGGATTACTTGCATCTTGCGACTTCGTTTATTGTGCTGACGACACAAAATTTGCATTCAGTGAAGTGAAACTTGGTATTGCCCCGGCAACAATATCTCTCTATGTTGTTAAACGTATAGGAGAATATGGTGCCCGCGACCTGATGCTTACAGGAAGAAGATTTACAGGAAAAGACGCCGAATGGTATCGTTTAGCCAACAAATCACTTCCGGTGGAAGAATTGGATGAGCATGTGGGCAAGATCATCAAAACACTACTTAGCAGCGGACCAGATGCCATTGCAGCGTGCAAATCACTTATCTATAATATTTCCAATAAAATGCCTTTTGAAGAAGCCATTGATTATACGGCAAAGCTTATTGCTGAGCTTCGTGCATCGAATGAAGGACAGGAAGGAATGGCTTCGTTTCTTGAAAAAAGAAAGCCCAATTGGGTTGTTGAATAATGATAGTTTTTTACTTAAATTGAAATCAGAAAACATTAAATTGAAGTAATGAGTAAACGCAGAATAGAATTCAGTTTGTTATACAGAGACATGTGGCAGTCATCCGGCAAGTATGTACCACGTGTTGATCAATTGGTACGTATAGCTCCGGTAATCATTGACATGGGTTGTTTTGCCAGAATTGAAAGCAATGGTGGAGCTTTTGAACAGGTGAATCTCTTGTTTGGCGAAAATCCTAACAATGCAGTAAGGCAATGGGTTAAGCCTTTTAATGAAGCAGGTATTCAAACTCATATGCTTGAACGTGCATTGAATGGAATAAGAATGTTTCCTGTACCTGCTGATGTAAGGCGTTTGATGTATAAGGTAAAAAAAGCACAGGGTGTTGATATTGCCAGATCTTTTTGCGGGTTGAACGATCACCGAAATCTTGAACTGTCAATAAAGTACGCGAAAGAAGCCGGCATGATTTCTCAGGCCGCTTTAAGTATTACGCATTCAAAATTGCATACGGTCGATTATTTCATGAATGTTGTTGACAAAGCTGTTGAATATGGAACGGATGAGATCTGTTTAAAAGATATGGCCGGCATTGGAAGGCCACACACTCTTGGCAAACTGGTCTATGCCATGAAACAAAAATATCCGCATATAAAAGTGCAGTATCATGGCCACTCAGGACCCGGCTTTTCTGTAGCATCTACACTTGAAGTTGCAAAAGCCGGTGCAGATATTATTGATGTTGCCATGGAACCTTTATCGTGGGGTATGGTGCATCCCGATGTAATAACAATTCGAGAAATGCTTGATGATGCAGGATTTGATGTTCCTGAGATTAACATGAATGCCTATATGGAAGCGAGGGCACTCACACAGGAGTTCATTGATGATTTTCTGGGGTATTTCATTGATCCGAAAAACAGATACATGTCATCGCTGATGATTGCCAGCGGACTACCCGGCGGAATGATGGGAAGCCTCATGGCTGACCTTAAAGGCGTACATCAGGGAATCAACATGGCGCTGGAAGCATCAGGAAACATGCCACTTACTGAAGACGAATTGCTCATCAAACTCTTTGATGAAGTTGCCTACATATGGCCTCTTATGGGCTACCCTCCCCTGGTAACACCATTTAGCCAATACGTGAAAAACACGGCGCTTGTAAATGTATTGAATCTTGCCCAGGGGAAAGACCGTTTTGAAATGATTGATGATAATACCTGGGATATGCTGCTTGGTAAAGCTGGAAATCTTCCGGGTAAAATTGATGGAATATTTGAAAAACTGGCCAAAGAACAAAACCGTGAATTCTATACCGGTGTTCCACAGGAAGCATATCCGGATGTTCTTGATAAATATCGTGCGGAAATGGTTGAGAACGGATGGGAAACTGGTCCTGATGATGAAGAGCTTTTTGAATTTGCCATGCATGAAACGCAATACAGAGACTATAAGTCAGGCATTGCCAAACAACGTTTCGAAGAAGAAATCAATAAATTAAAATCACCAAAGAATACTACAACAGTGAAAGAAGTTCAGGTACCCAATCGTAGTGCATACAGCAAGAAAGAAGCTGACCGGGATACAGCAATGATATCTTATCTGCTTTATAGTCTAAATACATCAAGTTTTGAAGAAAAACCAATGTGTCAGCAAGAACCTGATATTTGGAAATCCATAGGTTTTTGGCGCAATATGAATGAGGTTATCATTAAATATGATGAAAAGGAAACTGTCGTACAGATTCTGAACCAAAAGGATAACCAATACTCTTTGAAAATCGAAGAACAAACATATAATTGTGCTTTGATTTACATTGCAAAAGGTGAAGCTGATGTGAGCATAGGTGATGAAAAGTACTGGGCTAAATTTTCACAGGGTGAAAACGATTTCATGAATGTAACTATAAATGGCAAGGTACTATGCATGAGACGTATGGATCTGCTCGAGGATCAAACCTCAGGTGGTTCTGCTACCGAAGGTGCCGGTGGAGGAAATGTAGTTAAATCGCCAATGCCCGGTAAAATTTTCAAACTTAATGTAAAAGAGGGTGACAAGGTTACCAAAGGCGATGTTTTGCTGGTGGTTGAAGCAATGAAAATGGAAAATCGCATTCTGGCTACAAAAGATGCTGTTGTGCAGAAAATCAATATTCAGTTAAATGACATGATTGATGCATCAACCGAACTTATTTTACTTGAAGATCAAAAACAATAAATATTCTCATCATGGATTTTGAATTAACACAAGAACAAAAGTTTATCAGAGAATCCGTTCGTGATTTTGCTGAAAGAGAGATCAGACCAATAGCTCAGGAATTGGATGAAAAACAGGAATTTTCAATTGAACTCACCAAGAAAATTGGAGAATTGGGTTTATTTGGGATGATTGTATCACAAGAGTATGGAGGACAGGGTCTTGACTACATTTCATATATCATTGCTGTTGAAGAAATTGCACGTGTAGACGGATCACAAGCTGCAACAGTTGCTGCACACAATTCACTTGGAGTGAATCCGCTCTACTATTTCGGAAATGATGAGCAGAAGAAAAAGTATGTTCCACAATTATGCACAGGTGAGGCCTTATGGGGCTTTGGATTAACAGAACCTGATGCAGGTTCAGACTCAAGAGCTTCAAAAACAACCGCAGTATTGGCTGATGGAAAATGGAACATCAACGGATCAAAAATATTCATTACAAATGCTTCTGCTTCTATTTCAAAAGGAAGTACTGTTCAGGCAGTCTCCGGCGAGAAGGATGGGAAAAAAGAGTTTTCAGCTATTATTGTTGAGCAAAACACACCCGGTTTTACTGCAAAATCAATGCACGATAAAATGATGTGGAGAGCATCCAACACAGCCGAATTATACTTCGATGATTGTGTTGTTCCCGAAGAAAACCTGTTGGGTAAGCGTGGAGATGGCTCCAGAATCATGCTGAACACACTCGACCATGGCAGATTATCCATTGCAGCTATGGGACTTGGTTGTGCTCAGGGCGCCTTTGAACTGGCCGTAAAATATGCCCAGCAAAGAATTCAGTTTGGAAAACCCATTTCAAAAAATCAGGTTGTGGCAAATAAACTGGCGGATATGGCCATGAAGATAGAACTGGCGCGCAACTTACTATACAAAGCCTGCTGGTTGAAGGATAATGGAAAACCATTTGCCAAAGAAGCTGCAATGTCAAAACTGTATTGTGCAGAAATAGCCAATGAAGTCTCCTTCGAGGCTGTTCAGATACATGGCGGATACGGGCTGATGAAAGATTACGATGTTGAAAGACACTATCGTGATCAGCGTTTACTTCAGATTGGTGAAGGCACATCTGAAATTCAAAGGCTTGTTATCGGAAGATATGTCATTGATGAATATCCGGTTTAATTAAACAACACATAGTAAACTACTAAAACTAATTATATGAGTAAAGTTTTTGAAAATGCTTTTGAAGCAATTCATGATATCTCCGACGGGGCTTCAATCATGTTTGGTGGATTTGGTTTATGTGGCATACCCGAGAACTGTATCAATGCGCTTGTTGAGAAAAACATTCAGAATCTCACATGTATTTCCAACAATGCAGGAATTGATGATTTCGGACTGGGGTTATTGCTAAGAAAACACCAGATGAAAAAGATGATCGCTTCTTATGTGGGCGAAAACAAAGAGTTTGAACGTCAATTAATAGCCGGTGAACTTGAAGTTGAACTGATACCACAGGGAACACTAGCAGAAAGATGTCGTGCAGCCTGTATGGGTATACCTGCTTTCTTTGTGCCTGCAGGTTTCGGTACTGAAGTACAAGGAGATAAAGAAACTCGTGAGTTTAACGGAAAAATGCATGTACTGGAACATGCGATGGAAGCTGATTATTCAATCATCAAAGCCTGGAAGGGTGATACTAATGGAAATCTGATTTACAGAAATACGGCCAATAATTTCAATCAGCCTATGGCCGGTGCAGGCAAGATTACGATTGCTGAAGTTGAAGAACTGGTGCCTTTTGGCGAACTTGATCCAAACGACATACATACACCTGGCGTATTTGTAAATCGTATTTTCCAGGGAACGAATTATGAGAAACGTATTGAATTCGTTACTGAACAGAGTTAATCACATTAAAAAACAATTGAAATGGCTTTAGATAAAATCGGTATAGCAAAACGTATTGCAAAGGAATTGCAGGACGGTTTTTATGTGAATCTTGGCATTGGTATTCCTACGCTTCTTGCCAATTATATTCCGGAAGGAATGAATGTGACCTTACAATCAGAAAATGGCATGCTGGGAATTGGTCCATTTCCTGAAAAAGGAAAAGCAGATGCAGACCTTATTAATGCAGGAAAACAAACAGTAACCATATTACCCGGTGGAGCTTTCTTTGACTCAGCAACCAGTTTTGGGATGATACGTGGCGGTCATATTGACTTGACTGTTCTGGGTGCTTTCGAAATATCAGAAAAAGGAGATATTGCGAGTTGGAAAATCCCCGGAAAACTCATTAAAGGGATGGGTGGTGCGATGGACCTAGTGGCTGCAGCAAAAAATATTATTGTTGCTACTACTCATACAGACAAGGCCGGAAATCCTAAATTACTCAAAGAATGCACCTTGCCATTAACAGGTGTTCAATGTGTAAAAATGATTGTAACCGATATGGCAGTTATTAAGGTAACGCCTAATGGATATCAGTTGATAGAGCGCGCACCGGGAGTTTCTGTTGATGAGATTATTGCTGCTACAGGAGCAGAACTGATTATTGATGGAGATATTCCGGAGATGAATGTCTAGCTTTCAACTCAAACCTGACAGGTTTGCCGCAGTTCCTTGTACAAAACCTGTCAGGTTTTTTATTGCATATGGTTTCTGTTTGCTATTTTTGCAAGACCATGCAAAACCACAAACCACTAAAGATTGTTGAAAGTCCCCGCGATGGCTGGCAGGGGTTAAACACTTTTATTAATACAGAAACAAAAGCGGAATATATCAACACTTTAATACAAGTTGGTTTTGACATTATTGAAGTTGGAAGTTTTGTCTCGCCCAAACTAATTCCACAACTCGCGGATACTTCACAGCTCATTTCACTTTTAGATACGTCAAATACTTCTTCCCGGCTCATGGTCTTGGTTGCTAATGACAAAGGAGTCGATAACGCTCTTGCTCACGATAAAATCTCCTTACTCTCCTACCCTTTTTCCTTTTCTCCAACTTTTCTCAGAAAAAACCTAAATACAGAGTATAAAGATGGCCTTAAGTTCATTGAGCGAACTCAAAAAAAATGCAAGGATTCAGGTAAAGAACTAGTAGTATATATCACAATGGCTTTTGGAAACCCTTATGGTGATCGCTGGAGTCTGCAGGACCTTTGTTCATGTGTGGAAGATTTTTTTGGAATTGGAATTGAAAGAATATCATTAACTGACATTACTGCTGAAGCTACAACAGGAACTATTGAAAAAGTGTATGGGTGCCTGCACAATAAATACC
>PKSX01000168.1 GCA_002869435.1 Marinilabiliales bacterium
CAAAGAAAAATCCCATGAAAATCATAGGAATTGGCAACGCTCTTGTAGATTTAATGACACAGATTGATAACGATGCCACCCTCGAGAATCTTAATTTACCCAAAGGAAGCATGCAGCTTGTAGATGGAGAAAACTCAAAAAAAGCAATAGGTGCAACTGCAACATTTAAAAGAACAATTGCAAGTGGTGGCTCTGCGGCAAATACCATTCACGGATTGGCCCGTTTAGATTCACCGGTTGGATTTATTGGAAAAATAGGTCGTGACGAAATGGGAACATTCTTCAAAGAAGACATGCAAAAAAGCAATATCGACACCTACCTTCTCGAATCTGATACTCCAAGCGGAGTAGCACTGGCTCTGGTATCTCCTGATGGAGAACGCACTTTTGCTACTTACCTTGGCGCTGCAGTTGAAATGACAGAAAATGATATTTCTCCCGATATTTTTGAAGGATATGACATATTACATATCGAAGGATACCTGCTACAAAACTATTCGCTCATTTCTCAGGCCATCAAAACAGCGAAAGAAAAAGGACTGCTTGTATCGGTAGATTTAGCCAGCTATAATGTAGTTGAAGACAACCGCGATTTTCTTAATGAAATGATTGATCAATACACAGACATAGTATTTGCAAATGAAGAGGAAAGCAAGGCTCTTACAGGACTTGAACCAGAAGAATCGGTGAAGCACTTGCAAAACAGAGTCGATATTGCTGTTGTAAAAACAGGACCCGGTGGCTCACTTGTTTCTATGAACGGACAAATCACCAAAGTACCTGCCAATAAAGTAAATGTAGTAGATACAACAGGAGCCGGTGACCTCTATGCTTCGGGTTTCCTGTATGGGTTAATAAACAATTATGCTCCTTACGAATGCGGACTTGCCGGAACCATCCTGGGCGGAGAAGTTATTCAACACATTGGTGCAAAGATTCCCGAAGAATTATGGGATGACTTAAACAATCAGGTTAAAAATCTCAAAGACCGCGATTAATTTTACAAAATGCAGGAAAATTTTTACGTATTACGTATTTATTATATCTGTATTAAACTTTTTTTACTGATATTTGTCTATTCTTAAAAGGCTTCACTTATGCAAAAATTCATTCTTGCATGTGCTTTGATATTTTCAGGCACCTGCATTTCAGCTCAAACTGGTACTACTAAAGCAGATCCCAGAGTATCTGATCATTTCGGACAGGAAAAAATTGAACTTTGGCAAAACAGTAATGATTCAATTGAATATTATAATTTCATTGCATCACATGTATTTGAATTATACTCTCAGGAGTATATCGATGCTGTAAATCCGGCAAATATTAAGACCATTAACCTCAGTGATTCAGAGATAGAAGCGCTGCAGACCGATATTAGCCAGTTTAATATTTTCAGCAGTACTATTCCATGGAAAACATCAGAAAACCAATGGTATAAAGTTGTAGGAACGAATCTCTATCTGTTGATTCATAATGAGGAGTACATAAACAAGAAGTTTAATTCCGTGAAATAAGGAGAAAGCGTTATGAAAAGAAATATACTATTTGTTATTACAATATTACTTTCTCTGGGGTTGAGCGCCCAGACTGTTGTAAATCTGGATGCGTCTACAAACGGAACTACAGAGACAGGTTGTGCATATTGGTTCTATGACGACGGTGGAGTAGGCAGCAATTATGGCACAAACTATGATTATTCTATCACGTTTGCCAGTACCGGCCCCCCAAACTCTCATATTCGAATGAGTTTTGCAGCTTTTGATATTGACAATAGCGACACATTATTTATTTACGACGGACCTTCAACAGCTTCACCATTAATTGGAGCATATAACAATAATAACCCGTTAACTATACCAAATACAATCGTACAAGCTTCTATATACAATGCTACCGGTGAACTAACTATTCGTTTTAAATCAAGTGCCAGTGGCGTTTCAACAGGATGGAATGCTTCTATCAGTTGTATCCCGCAATGCCAGGAAGTAATTGCCGCTGTGGATACTTTGGAAATGGTACCCCTGCCCGATGACAGCAATTATGTTGACATCTGTTTTGGAGACATAGTTACTTTTGCTGCTCTTGGTGCGGGACCCGGCGTTTTTCCTCAGAACGACCTTGTATATCATCAGGATTCAACAACCACCCTTTTTATCTGGGATTTTGGTGACGGAACTATTGATACCGGGCGTGTAATTGATCATTTGTATACCATTCCTACCGGATACGATGTGTATTTAACCGTTGAGGACACCATGGGGTGTCTGAATACGCAGGTATTGAATCTCAGGGTCAGAATTTCATCCAACCCGATTGTTGATATAAAACCTCTACCCGACATTTGTGTCGGTGACACTATTGATATTTTAGCTGGTGAAAATGCAACTTCAACCATTGTTGTGGACCCGGTTTCCTCCCAACAAATAGCTACCGAAGTTTATGACAGTACAACATTTATTCCTGATGGTCCCAGTTGCTTACCAAACTGTTACGGAACACCAGTAACCTTTTCAACTTTTCCGCCGGGAAGCAGTATACAAAGTGCAACTGACATTGCTTCAATATGTATAAACATGGAGCATACATTTGCCGGCGACCTTTCGTTCAGAATCATATGTCCAAATATGCAAAGTGTTATGCTGGACAGTTATGATAACAGTGGTGGATCTGATCTTGGTATTGCAAATTCCTCCGATGGAAGCCCCGTTTGTTCTCCTGCAGCAAATCCACCCGGAACAGGATGGACCTATTGTTGGTCTGAAACATACCCTCAGCAAGGAACTATGAATGTTCTCGATGCAGGCACAAGCCCTATACCAGCTACTGACACCGTGAATCATACCAATTATATCACCCCTGAAAATCCGCTTTCCGGTCTGGTTGGATGTCCGCTAAACGGAACATGGAGCATAGAAATATGCGATGAGTGGGGTATCGACAATGGATATGTTTTTTGGTGGGCTCTTACATTGCTGAACCAACAGCAAGCAGGCATGTGGACATATAGTGTTGACATCGACTCTGTCACCTGGGCCGGCCCATATATTTATGGTATCACTGACTCTACTGCGATTATTGTTCCTGACACTGCCGGTTCATTCCAATACACCGCAACGGTATGGGATGAATATGGTTGTTCATACGACACCACATTTACTGTTGAAGTTCTTGACAATCCACAACCTGACCTTGGAACTGATACTACTCTGTGTGAAGGCGGTATTGTAACACTTGATGCAGGCAGCATAGGAACAACATATGCCTGGTCTACAGGTGCAACAAGCCAAACTATCCCTGTTGATATTTCAGGAAACTATTACGTGGCTGTTACCAATTCAAACGGAAATGTCAGTTGTTACGGATATGATACGATCGCTGTAACATTTGTGCCATGGGCCAGTGTTGATCTGGGACCTGATTTATGCCTGCCAACAGGTCCGGCTACACTTGATGCACAAAACCCTGGATATCACTACGAGTGGTCTACAGGGGATACCAGCCAGACGCTTGATGTGAGCACAAGTGGCACATACAGTGTAACTGTCAGCTACGGCAACTACAATATGTGTGGTGATGATGATGAAATTAATGTGCAGATCATCCCGTCTGCAATTGTAAACCTGGGTCCTGATTTTGATATGTGCAGGCACGAATATGCCGTCCTCGATGTAACACAAATCAACTCGTCTTTATACAGCTATTTATGGTCAACTGGCAGTACTTACCCGTTTATAACACTTGACGGACTTACAATTGGGCCTCATACATATTCTGTTCAGGTTGTTGGCTGTGATACCGTATCTGACGAAATTACCGTAACTGTTATTGCCTGTGATCTTACTGTTCCAAATATCATCACCCCAAATGGTGATGGCAGAAATGACACATGGGCCGTTACAAATCTTGAGTATTATCCGAACAGTATACTCCAGATTTACAACCGCTGGGGAAAACTGATTTATGAAAACAGCAATTACCTTAATGACTGGGATGGTGAAGATTTTGCTGATGGCACATACTATTACATTCTTAAAGTAAATTACGGTGACGAGGAATATGAAGATATGCATGGAACCATTACCATAATCAGACAATAAAAGAACCACCATGAGAGTTCGCTCTCATACACATAATGAAGCCGGAAGAAATTTCCGGCTTTTTTTATTTCAGTATTCAGTATAAATTACAAAGTTGAAAGTAAAAATGGTTTCTTTTTACTTTCAACTTTAATCTCTTGTGCTGCTTTATCCGTATTTACTAATGCTAATCAGTTTGTCTTTATCAAGAATCAGCATCTTGCCCTTTTCTTCCTTAAGTACGCCATTTTGCTCAAGGTCCTTGATTACCCTAACAGCACTCATCATACTCATTCCTGCAAGCTCGGCAAGTTCTTTTCTGGATAGTGACATTGGAAATTCATCGGCCTGATACACTTCATCAGAAAGGTGAAGTAAAGCGTCTGACATTCTTCCATTCAACTGTTTCTGCGAAGCCGTTATTAATCTTTGATAATGATATATAGTACAGGTATTTATACCTGCAACAATACTTTGGGCAAATTCACCATTATTTTTAATTAAATCTTCAATTACAGTTCTGTCAATAGCACACAGCACACTGTCTTCAATCGCTGCTACACTGTACTGCAACTGAGTATTCGTGAAAAGATTCGGCAAACCGATTAGTGCTCCGCCACTAAAAATATTTAGTATAAGATCATTTTCATTATCAACCTCCATATACACCTTTACCAATCCACTTTGCAAAAACAACACATGTGTTGCAAAAGAACCTTGCTTGGCAATATTCTCCCCTTTTCTGTATCTAAGCTCAACCCTTCGGGTATCAGCAACTTCCAGCTCAAGCGGTGAAAGTTTCTTAAAACAATCGCACTTCAGATCGCAGGAAGGACAAGATCTTAATGAATGATCCATATTCAAATTGATAAGGACTGTAAAAATACATACTTTATTACAAATCTAAATAAGGTTTCTAATTTATATTATTTTAATAATAGATTACACTTTGATTAACTGCGCTTTAACTGTTCAAATAGATATAAAGCAATTATTTTTTTGCTGTAGCGCAACTTAGTATTAATTGTAATCACAAAAACATGAGCATTTATCTCAATTGGTTTTAAGAAAATCCGGGTTACATACATTGTACATTTGCTGCACTTAATTAATCATTCTATGAATTTCAAGAACATTTTAATGATTTTTGTTTTGTCCTACCTCACTTGGTTGGCGCTCAACTGGTCGGTAGAGACAGACATCCTGATTACAGGAGCCGGAATATCGGTTGTCATTGGCTTGTTATTCTGCAGAAACTGTACTGTATTGCAAACCGTACGGCTTACCCCAAAAAGTTTTGCCTACGCCATTGCATACGTGTTTGTTTTTCTGTGGGATTTGCTAAAATCGAATATCGATGTAGCCGGACGTGTACTCAGTCCTTCCCTTCCTATTAATCCGGGCATTGTGGAAGTAAAAACCAAACTCAACAGCAATATTGGAAAAATGCTGCTGGCTAATTCTATTACGCTTACACCGGGCACGCTCACTGTCGACATCAGAGAAGACCGAATGTACATTCACTGGATTGATGTAAGCAGTACAGATATAGAAGAGGCAACGAAATCCATTGTTAAGAAATTTGAAAAATATCTGGAGGTAATGTATGGATAGTGTAAAGATAATTTTATACATAGCCGGCGCACTGATTCTTTCAGGCATCCTGCTTGCCCTCTGGCGATTCATAAAAGGGCCCCGTACTGCCGACCGCGTTGTTGCATTCGACCTTCTAACCGTAATTTCCATTGCTCTAATGGCAATGGTTGCATTTTTCAATGGTCGCATCATTTATCTTGATGTGGCGCTGGTATATGGCCTCTTAAGTTTCACCGGTGTAATTGTAGTTGCACGATTTATAGAGAAAGGGCTTTAATATGGAACTACAATTATTAATAGGAAGTTTAGTAACGCTGGCCGGCTCCGTATTTATATTTCTCGGAGCGCTCGGCATTGTGCGTATGCCCGATCTGTATAACAGAATTCAGGCAGGAACAAAAGCCAGTACACTGGGTACCATATTATCGGTGGCCGGTATTGGAATTATGAACCCCGACTGGGCAGGAAAAGTCTTCATTCTTATCGCATTTGTTATGATGACCAACCCTGTTTCTTCTCACACGCTGGCTCGTGCAGCACACCATATCGGTATTGCACTGAGCAAGAAAACAGTGGTGGATAAATTAAAAGAAGACGGCCCGGAAGAAAATAAAAAGGAGGATTAAGATGGACGTCAATATCATACTTGCACTGTTTTTAGCTGTTATCATGATTGTTGTGGCAGTCGCTGCACTGATGGCCAAACGAGTTCGCACGGCTGTACTTGCTGCCGGGCTCGTTAGCCTCGTGGCTTCAATCATGTTCCTTCTTCTTGCCGCTCCCGATGTTGCCATGACTGAAGCAGCTATTGGAAGTGGTCTTACAACGATTATCTTTTTCTACGTACTTAATAAAATAAGGAGGTCAGATGTATAAGAATATTCTCATTCTGGCACTTCTGGTGGGATTGGGCATTTTGCTCAGTACAGCCATCACAGACAGAGAGGAAAACACTTCCCTGCCCGAGCTACCCGCCTATTACGCCGATAATACAGCCAAAGAAGTAGGCGCTGCCAATATGGTAACCGCTGTTATTGTAACCTATCGTGGTTTCGATACCCTTGGTGAAGTTACCATACTCTTCGTATCTGCAGCGTTGATTGCCATGTTTCTTAAAACCGGTAACCGTCGTAAAAACAGAAATCCGAGACCTTCCTCAGTGATACTGTCAACTGCACAGAAATTGCTCTTCCCCCTTATTATACTTTTTGGTGCATACGTTTTTGCCAACGGTCACCTCACACCGGGTGGTGGTTTCCAGGGTGGTGCCATTATTGCTACAGCATTTCTGCTCTGGCTCATGGCCAATCCTGAAGGTGAAATGCGCCACGGAATTCTGAGTAGCCTTGAAGCTTTCTCCGGAACATTCTATGTAATTATAGGTGTTGTTGGAGTAATTCTTGGGGTTGGATTCCTCAACAATAGCATACTTCCCCTTGGAGAACTGGGACGTCTCTTCAGCGCAGGAGCCATCCCGGTTATCTACAGCCTCATCGGCCTCAAAGTAGGTGCCGAGTTATCGAATATCCTGCATCATCTTAACGAAGTTCAAAACGAAGAATAATGGAACAATATCTGACATTACAGAATATTGGTATTGCCACAGGATTTGCGCTGATTCTTATCGGCCTTTACGGTGGACTCACCAATAAGAACATATTGCGCATTATCGTTTCATTCACCATCTTCAATTCGGGACTCAACATTGTTATAGTTGCACTGGCTTATCTCAAAGGTCGTGTAGCTCCCATTATTGATGATACTACAGGACTCGATAATCTCTCGCAAAAATTTGTAGATCCCGTTCCACAGGCACTGGTACTAACTGCCATTGTTATCGGTCTGGGTGTAACCGGTGTAATGCTTGCCTATGCATTAAAAATGTATCAGAACAAGCAAACACTGAATATTAACGATTTTAAAGAAACAAAATGGTAAATCCTGTTCACATTGTATCAATAGGTCTGGCCGCCGCCTTCCTCATGAGTTTGGCAGGAAAGCGCCAGCAAAACATACTGGCATACTTCTTAATGATTGCCGTAGGTGCGATGAGTTTCATTTCCCTTCAATGGTTAATGGAAATATACTCGGGAGGCGCCGGCAGAGAAGTATTTACAGCAGGTTTCAAACCTCCTTTTGCAATCAATTTGCGAATGACAATGGATGAAGCTGTACTGACCAGTATAATCAATATTTTCGGACTCTTCTCAATCATTTATCTGTTCGATACCTTTAAAAAAGCCAATAACCATCTGCTATCGATCTTCATCATATACCTGATGGGGCTCAATGTTATGGTGATGACACGCGACCTTTTCAACCTTTTCGTGTTCCTCGAAATCGTCGCCATTGCCACTGCAGGCATGATGATTATGAGCAGTGATAAAAAAGGCATTTCGGCCGGATTCAAATTTCTTATTGCTTCATCTGTTATTTCAGGACTCCTTCTTTTAGGTACGCTCTTCGGATATACTTATACCGGAACCCTGAACATTGACATGATGCAGGCTTTGCCTTTAATTAAGGGTGGAGCCGTTGCACTTTTTCTTATAGTAGTAGCATTGGTGCTTGAAACCAAACCTTTCCCTGCAAACGGATGGGCGCTCGATTTATATACATCAGCAAACCATGGAGTAGGAGCAATGCTCTCAGTATTGTCGGCTCCGGCTATCATGTTTGTTGTGTATAAAATGCTGCCTGTAATACCTCAGGATTGGCAACTTGTGATTTCATTCTTCGGTATCATAACTTTTGCAGCATCAAATTACCTTGCAATACGACAGGAAAACATACGCAGAATGCTTGGGTATTCATCTGTGGCACAGGGTGGGCTTCTGCTCGCAACTGTTGGCCTGGCCGATTATCTTGGAGGAAGCTTTTATTTTGTTGCACTTGGATTCCTGCTGACCAATCTCTTTGCAAAAGCCGGTCTTTTCTGGCTGGGAGGAATAGTAAACAGTGACAACATGAATAAATGGGGTATACTCAGAAAAAAACCTGTCCTGCTTTTACTCTTTGGAATATTTGCAGCCGCCCTTGCCGGCCTGCCACCATTCCCGGCATTCTTTGCCAAATGGGAACTGGTAATGCAGCTTGGTGCAGGTGAAGGCTGGGGGTGGATTGCCATTATGCTTATAGGAAGCCTATTTGAAATTGCATTCCTGTTTAAGTGGGTCGGACGTGTATTTAAAGCAGAAAACGAAGAAAATGCACCAGCAAATTTTGCCATGCACAAGCAGATTCCGGCATTATTATTAGGTGCAGGAATTATTGCCGCATCGTATTTCTTTATCGATTACCTTAATTTCAATCTCACATTTGTGCTGATTCCATTGCTGGCTATTGCAGCATTCTTCGTAATCGATTATGCTCCGGCATTCATTAAGAACATACTTCTAATTGGAGCTCTATCATTCTACGGGTACATGATTTACCCCGAACTTCAGGGCGATATAATGAAGCTTGTTTTTGCCGGGATATTCCTCATAGGAGGTGTTCTAACCCTATTCCCCGGCTTCTCTGCTAAAGGAGCAAGAAAAGGATTCTACCCGTTTGCAGCCATGACTATCTTTGGTTTACTCATGCTGGTTAATCCTGCAGACAACCTGACCTTCTTTATGGGATGGGAATTAATGGCATTGGGAAGCTTTATCCTTATATTAAGAGGTAAAATGGCCGAAAAACCTGCATTCCGCTACATGTTGTTCTCAGCCGGCGGCGCCTATGTAATGATGGCTGCCTTTGCAATGCTAAACAATATCTCCGGAGCTGAATTCTTCGGCAATATAAATATCCCTGCTAATACTGCCGGTATCATTTTCGCACTTCTCGCTATTGCATTTATGCTTAAAGCTGCTGCAATTGGTCTTCACATTTGGTTACCCGGTGCATATGCCGAAGCTGAAGATGATGCCACACCACTTGTTTCGGGTGTACTCATCAATTCAGGTGTACTTGGACTTGTGCTTTTAGTAACCAGTTTTGGTCCTCAAACCTTGTTCGGATACGACATTCTTCATATCATGGGGTGGATCGGAGCTATTACAGCCATTGGCGGGAATATGCTGGCCATTTATGAAGAAGACATGAAACGACTTATTGCATACTCCAGTGTCGGAGCAATGGGATATATCATTTTTGCACTGGCAATCAATACAAAGCTGGGTCTTCTTATAGCCCTTTATTACACCATTCTGCACTTCATTTATAAAACAATGTTGTTTATTTCTGCAGCCGGTGTAATGCACAGAACCAAAACCAGAAACATGTACGAAATGGGTGGTCTTATTAAAAGCATGCCATTGAGTTTCATTGTAGTTCTGATTGGTATCATCACATTGGCCGGTATGCCTCCCTTGGCCGGTTTTGCCGGAAAATGGATGTTCTACAACGCTATCATACTTAAAGAATGGTATATTCAGGGTGCAATGATATTCTTCTCAGGAATTGTAGCTTTCCTTTACCTCTACAAGCTGATTTCTTCTGTTTTCCTCGGACAACTGAAAGACAATCACCGTAAAGTGAAAGAAGCTCCTTTCTACTATATCATTCCGCAGCTCATTCTGGTTATGGCTATTATGGTTCTATCTGTACAACCGCAATGGTTAATGCAGCCGCTTAGCACAATAATTCCAGCCTCATTTGCAGGTGAAGCCTTGCAATGGGATGGTAATCTTGCCACTCTCAGTACCGGTTACTGGAATGCATTTACCATTATGAGTGTAGTGATGGCCATGTTTGGTATACTGTTCTTGTGGCTTGTTTATCATAGTCGCAAAGCACAAAAAGTAAAACAATTCAATATTGTTTTTGCTGCAGAAAAGCCATTCCGTCCTGAAACCACACATGTTTCTTACAATATTTTCGCAGCCTATAAAAAAGCGCTTGGCTGGATGGTTACTCCTCTGGCAACACGCTTTTGGGAGCGATTATCAGACATATTTACAGCAATTGCCGACAAATTCCGCACATGGTATACCGGAAACGGTCAAACCTATGCATTGCATTTGCTTATATACGCCTTTATTCTTTACATTGCAATTAGTGGAGGGAAACTGTTATGAGTATTGACTGGATGAAATTACTGTTTGCCCTCTTGGGCTTATTCATAGTACTGAATTACGGTTTGCTTCAGTACGGAATCATTCGAAGAATTACAGCGCGAATCGGAAAGAGAATCGGTATGCCGGTTTATCAACCCTATATCGACCTGATTAAAAACTATGCGATGAGGAGTCAGATTACCCACGGTGTAATGTACTATCTGGGGCCAGTTTTCCGTTTGGCAGGTGGTGTAGGTGTATTTATGTTTATGCCGTTGATTTTCGGAAGCGAGCTATGGAGCAATTACTCCTTCTCAGGCGATGTAATTCTGATCCTATATTTCATATTCTTCGGAATGCTGGGTATGGCACTGGGTGCCAGTGAAGGCGGACATCCATACTCTTTTATCGGAATCAGCAGGGGACTTTCTCAGTTTACTACTGTGGAAGTACCTTTTACGCTGGCAGTTATAGCAATTGCTGCGCAAAGCGGCTCTTTCTCGATAACCGAAATTGTAGCTGCACAACAGGGAGGAATTGAAAACTGGAATATTATAGCAAATCCTTTTGCAGGAGCTGCAGGTTTATTGGCATTCCTTGGAATGATGATGGCTGCTCCATTCAATGTGGTGCAGGCCCCTACTGAGATTCCTATTGGTCCGCCAACTGAATACCACGGAACATATCTTGGCATGCTTCAAACCAACCGTGCTGTGCTATACATTGCAGAGGCTATTTTGATGGTGAACCTCTTCTTTGGAGGCGCCACAAACTGGGTTGAACTGCTCTTAAAAGTTTTCATGGTATCCATGTGGCCGGTATTTGTGGGCCTGGTTTTTCCACGTTTCAGAATCGACCAAAGCATACCCTGGTTTTTAAAGATTCCATTGATTTTAGGTATCATAGGAATATTCATGATTTAATCTTTTGAAGATGAAAAATGAAAAAGAATTTATAGATCCGAATCTTGAAAAAAGGACTGTTATTGGTCCTGACGGAGAAGAAATAACTGTAGACCCCATCCAGGATTATTTCTGCGATGCAAAACCCAAAGTTCATGAGCCTAAAAAAGCGAAGATTTTCGAGAACTTCTTCAATTGGGCCCGTGCAGAAAGCTTATGGGTGCTGGCATTCGGAACCGGATGCGGTAGTATTGAATTGTATCCACTCGTAACACCTCGCTTCGATGCCTATCGTTTTGGTGTGCAAAACAGGGCTACACCTCGTCAGTCTAACCTGATGATTATTTCAGGGTACTTAAGTGTAAAAACCCTTAAACGTGCCATCAGAAGCTACGAGCAAATGCAAAGCCCGAAATTTGTAATGGCTCTCGGAAGCTGTACTATTAACGGAGGCATGTATTTCGACAGTTACAACACCATTAACCGCCTCGATAAATATCTGCCGGTTGATGTATATGTGGCAGGTTGTATGCCCCGCCCCGAGGCACTACTGGCAGGATTTGTTGAGCTGAAAAAACGCATCAAAGCCGGAAAAGCAGAAGGTGCAAACGAATATGCCGAAAATTTCGAATACTATAAAGCCAATCAGAAAAAAATCATTCAGGACTGGAATATGCCTGATTACAACTGGTAAGCTATGATGGAAAATATTATTGAACGATTGCAAAAAAGTGTGAAGCTTTC
>PKSX01000156.1 GCA_002869435.1 Marinilabiliales bacterium
CGGGAAAGTATCCTGGATAACAGTTATATCAGTTATAGGTGAAAGGGTTCCAAAACCAGCTTTACCGTCATTCACCATTCTGAACAAAGTATTGGAATTAAACTCATCATATATTTCAAAATAGCCAGATGAATTTCCTTCATTAACACTCATACGAATATCATCGTAACTGGTTATGTATAAGTCAAATCCATATACACCCAGATGAGCATCATAACCATTAGCATCAAAATACAGTGAATTAACATCATTAACTGAAGAAAGTGTCAATAAACCTGTTGGAGTAGTAGTTCCAATTCCAACATTTCCGGTATTTGCATTATATATATCATTTCCGGAAACCGTCCAGTTTCCACCACCACCTGAACTATTTAATGCATACAATGCGTAAGGTACTGAAAGCAGATCTGATGCGCCGAGGTCTTCATAACCTGAACCTGCATCAACTTCTACACCAATGGTGTAAGTATCAGTTGACCAAGGAATCGTGTTGAATGTTCCGGTCACAGGTGTTCCTTCACCAATATTTAAATTTACAAGACCAAAAGCTGAAGTGGTCACTGTGTGAGTTTCCACATAAACATTTGTTGGAACTGAATTGGCAATGGTGATTCTTACATCAACTGATGTGTTTGCAATAACATTATCGCTGGCATCTCTGATTACGGCCTGATATTTAAAAGCCTGAGGCACCTGAGCAGCAGCGCTTAAAGCGGCAACTGCAAAAACAAAGAGTACAAGTACTTTTTTCATGTTTTCGTTTTATTTGTTTTATTTAACTTTCAAAATTTTGGATTGGAAAGATTTTCCGGTTGAAGTTTCGGTTACATACAGCAAATAATTACCGGCAGCAAAAGACTTCATATTAATGGCATTTGATCCTGAGGCAATGGTTTCTGAAACCATCACTCTTCCGTTCAGATCGTAAATAGTGTACACAAATGAACTTGTGTAGGAAGCAGGGATATCTACAATAAGATTTTCATCTACCGGATTTGGATAGCATTGAATTCCTTCGAGTTCAGGATTATCAATAGCAGTAACATATAGCCCGGGTTGATGGAAGCCCTGTGAAGCAGAGATGGTGGTGGCCTGCCTGAGTTCAATTACAGGTTCCCCCACGGTGTAATCTATTTTCATCGTTGCAGATGAACCACTGGCCCCTGCAGATGAAACCACATCATTCTGAATGCTTTGAGCGCTCAGAAAAACGGTTACACCCATAAATAAAAGGTAAGAAATTGTCTTTTTCATATATTTTTTTTACAAAAGTAAGAAAATTTTAGATAAAGTGAGGAATAACGGGATATCAACAATGATAATTATCAGATTGCCCTAGCAAACAATATACTTAACCCCGTGATATTCAGACCAATAAAATATGTTAAGAAATAGTAAATTAAATAGAGTTTTAACAAACGAAAAATACAATTTCTTACTCTGCAGATTGAAGTTCCTGCAAAATGATCTGCATTTCCTCTATTTGCTTTTCAAGTGCATCGATACGCTCATCCTGTGCCTCAATCTCTTCCTCCTGCTCTTCAATTTTTGCTCCCTGAGATTCTATGATTTCCTGCTGTTCCTGGGTGGCTTTTACGAGAGGTACGACGAATCCGGCATATCTCAAATTATAGACATCATTCTCATTACCCGGCTTATCTACACCATTAAAATCATACCCACATTCAGTGGCTGCCTGCTCAACTTCCTGTGCAATGAATCCTGAGCGAATTATTTCATAATCTTGTGCAGACACTTCCCTATTTCGCATTGAATCGGGCACACCAAAGAAATCATTTAGCGCTTCCTGATCAAAATTATAGGTAACTGGTCTAAGCTTTGTAATAAAATCAATACCAGGAACATTTTCTTCAACATTCTTCTTAAATCTGCCGTCTGAAGTATTTGACCACCATTCTGGTCCCCCAATACTTGTAGCGGGCATTGCAGCAGAATTACCAATACGGACCTGACGATCTGCTGAGACTGAGGCAGAGGCCCCCAATGCAACGCAGTAGTCATATGCATAAAGGGCATTGAACGCATTTGCCAAAGGC
>PKSX01000200.1 GCA_002869435.1 Marinilabiliales bacterium
AATGTATTGGAACCGGCCCCTATCAACCCCATATCTTCATCATGATTCTGATATCCTATATAATAACTTCCATTCATCAGAAATGTTCTAATGGCAAACATCGATGATTCAGATATTTCTTTTCGTTCAATCACTTCGCCGTTAATATTCATTACATACATCACCCCTTCATCAAAAATGATAAAATCATCACCCAGTTTTGCAAAAACATAGTCTTCGGAATATGAACCTGGAATAATGATTTCACCAATTCCATCAGGGGTTATGCTGATAATTGATCCTTCGAGATCTGAAGCATAAAAAGCATTGTGCTCATCATCTGCATAAAATGTGTTACATGCTTTATTAAACCAAACATCCATTATCTCCACCAGTGTTTCTCCTCTGCGGTTGGCAATGAATACCGAATTATCAGATTGCAGTGTAATAATATAATCTTTGCCATTAAGTCGGCGATATATAATGTTCTTTTCAAATTGCATATCTCCTTTTGGTTTTTCCCAACCCGGAGTGTTTTTGCCTTCAAGATTGTAATTTCTTATTTCTCCGTCTTTGTCGCTGAATATAATTCTATATTTATGATTTTTGTCGTAGTCAGTTATAATTACGGGAGTTGCTATTCCCTCGCTTACTTTTACCGGAAACGGCGTTTTACTCTTTCCGTCAATACCAATCATATACAAATAATCACCTGCAGAAAACACCACTGCACAGCGGTTTTCATCATTGGCATACACTAAAGAATAATCATTATTGGGCTTTCCCTCAATACTGGTTTTCCATTCGACCCGACCTTGACTATCAAGCAGGTAAATATTCTCATAAACATCTGATGCAATAATCCAGTATTTTTTGAGAGCCGGGGCATTTAAAATCACAGGGCCGCTTTCAATGCGGGCGTCGAGAGAGGTGAACCACCCCGCAATAACATTTCCTTCCGCTTTACCAAATACAATACTCCCGCTAAATAATATTCCCTGGTCTTCTTTAGAACTCGTTATAGCCATATACATACCATGTTCCTTATCGGAAAGATTTTGCACCGACGTCATGGTTGATGAATCTCCAAGCCATCTCATGTTTAACTGATATAATGCATTGTTAACATTCAGATACGACCAGGTATTCCAGGTGGAGTTTAATCCGCTTTTCAATTGCTTATAGTGAGGTGCAGAAGCAAGTGTGCGCCCCGAAAGCACATTATTCAACATGTTTTTCAGGCTGCTTACACTATTTCCAATGTATAAAACCGAATCACAAATGGCAATATGCGTTTTTTCTATGGCATTAAAAAACGGACCAAACAGGCTATAAGAACCATACTGAACAGGGATGGAAAAAATTGTAATATCCCTGAAAGCCGTGCTGTCCCAATGGCGTTTTTCACTGCTGTTTTTCATTTGTTTACGCATGCCCTCTTCAAGATCCGCTGCATTATTTATGCCTACGGTACAAAAAACATCCGGTTCTACACTTTGTGTTCCCGGGCAGGCAAATACACATAGTGTATTACTAAAATGACTGATAAGTAAATCTGCCAGATCTTCACTCCCTGCAGATTCATTGAACAGATATTGTTCAGAAGAGGCATCGAAAGCAACGTCCTTTCTGTTCATATAATCTTCCCAAGATTTTTGAAATGTTGTAAAATCATTAAAAGAATATGCCTGAGCAGAAGAAGTGTTTGCCGGAAGAAATTTATCGAAACTACCACTTACAACAGAAGCTGATTTGAACACATTTATAAATGATTTCTGACCATTTTCATTTGGAAAAACACCGGCAAACAATAATTGGGCATCGCTATATGAAATATCAATATTTCCCCACCCGGCAAAATCCTGCAGAAAGGCCAGGTCACCATATGCATCTCCACTGAATATGCCTCCAAGCATTCTGTAGATAAATTGCAAATGAATAAATGCATTTACATCTGCCGACTCCGAAGCTGCTTCTAAACTTTTTTGAAAGTTTTTATTGTCTGTGAATGAATTTCCATTGTCGCAAGTAGTAATACTTGAATGCAATAATAAATTGTTTTTTGATGCTACTATTAAATTGCCATATCGGTAAGCATAAAAAGATGCATCATCAATCGACAAATAGTCTGTTCCCTCAAATTCCTTTTCTGAAACATTAAGATTTTCGTTCTCCAACAGCGCATCATCCATTCCGCCTATATTACCATCTGTTTCAAGAATGAACAGTGCCGTCGCCGGGTTTCTGGCTGAAAAATGCAATGATATATATATAGTGCTTTCACGCAGCAGATTTTCTTGTCCATCTATTGTTCCAAACAAGGTATCTGCGGCTGACAGCCCTTCTAAAAAATCATGTATGGCTGCGAATTCATACAATTGTGCCGGCAGGCGCTGAGCTGAATCATTACCCAAAAGCAACTCAACATTATTAATCTTAAAGATTATAGCTGCATCATCAGGAATAACAGTTAACGGGTCGTATTTTCTCCCTGATGAAAAAGGTCGAAATATGAAAAACAACACAACAAGCAGTACAACCAGGCCAATAGCTGAATAAATCAGCATTTTTCTACGGCCGGCCGGGTCTTTCAGAAAAGCAAACATTTTTCCCATAATGCAAAACTATAAACACATTGACAAACAGTAATAAGAAAACTATGATAAAATCAACATTCATATGTTGATTCCTCTTTCTATATATTAGTTTAAAAGCTCTTAAAGTTATTAACACACTGTTGAGAAGTATAAAAAAGAGATTTTTTATTATTTCGCTAACCATCAACAAGTTAACAAAAACAGCTGTATTTATTTCTTGGTTATTGTTAATAATTTAATTATTTTTGAAACCTGATTTGGGTATCTACGTACAAAATCAATACATTACCAAGCCATTGAGTCATGAAAAAAATGATTTTTCCTGTGCTTATATTGTTTCTGGCATTCAGTGCCTGTAAGCAAAGTACGCAAATTACAGGAACAGAAGACGAAAATGAACTTCTGAAAATCGGATACAACAGAATTACGGTTAAAGATTATAAGGGTGGAATTCAGATTTTCACAAAAATAATTGAAATTAACTCAGAAAACGCAGAAGCATACGCATATCGTGGTTTATGTAAATACCATCTGAAAGATTTCGAGGGTGCTATTAACGACTACAATGCGGCTCTGGAAATTCAGCCCGGTTATGCCGAGGTTTATGATCTCCGTGGTATTGCGAAAGGAGAGCTTGGAGATAAGGAGGGTGCTTGTGATGATTGGAAAAAAGCCTTCGAGTTTGGACTTAAAGGCGCTTTTGATCTTATCAAGGAATTTTGTTGGGATGAAGAAGCAGAAAACTAATTTAGTTTAAAGATATTAATTTTACCACGCCAAAAGCGTGGTTTTTTTATGCGTACAATTATCATTTTCATATTGACTCTGTTGGCCATTGATGTTTTTGCCCAAAACAGCAATCCTGCGCCTCCCTTATATCCCCCACTGGAACTTACCAGTAATTTTGCCGAATACAGAAAAAACCATTTTCACGGTGGACTTGATTTGCGTGTGGCCAACAAAACCGACCGGTCGGTTTTTTCAATTTGGGATGGATATGTTTCACGTGTAAGATTTAATCCCGCTTCCTATGGCCGTGCAATATATATTACGCACCCTAATGGATATATGAGTGTGTATGGTCATCTGGACTCATATATTCCCGAAATAGATTCGGTTGTAAGGGCTTATCAATATACTCATCAAATTTTTGATATTGATATAGAACTCGAAAAAGATGCAATTCCACTGAAGAAAGGACAGAAAATTGGTGTTGCCGGCAATTCCGGATATAGCTTTGGTGCTCATTTGCATTTCGAAATAAGAAAAAACAATGGTGAAACCCCGGTTAACCCTGCTACTTTTTACGATCTCAATGATAACTCGGCACCCGTATTTAAACGCCTTTATATATACACACCTTGCCAAGGAATGGATTATCCGTATGTTTCCAAAAGCTTTGCAACAGGTCGCAGCGGAAGAAATTATATTGTAAACGGCACTGTTTTAATCCCTGATTCATCATTTCTGGGGTTCGATGTTCAAGATTATCAAACCGGTGGGTGGTCAAGATTGCTACCGTATTCTGTGCAGGTATATTTCGACGATAGTTTAATCTGGCATATTCAGTTTGATGAGTTCAACTACAATCAAACCAGAGCCTGTGCATCCGTATTCGATCATAAGGAAGGGCTGAACAACAGAAAACAAATAATTGTTACTAAAAAGCCAAAGGGCAGCTTTCTGAAAATGTATAAGGTTGCTAAAGGAAACGGATATTTGAGAATAACCGATGACGAGATTCACAAAATCCATGTAAAGGCCTCAGATACAGAACTCAACAGTTCAAATTTATTTTTCAATGTTAAGCGCACAAATCAAAAACAGGAGGTTTGTGACTGTGCCGGTATTGTCGGACCATGGAATTTAATTGAGTTTCGAACCGAAAATATTATTTTTCAATACGATACCAATTCCTTTTACGACAAACATTGTCTTCGAAGTTCATTTATCAGAGAATATTACAGAGAAGGATTTCTACACTGGCAAATTGGAAACGGTTATATGGCCCTTGCAAAAGATCTGAAATTAGAATTCCCTGCCATTAAATCCTGGCCCGAACACTATGTTTTTGCACAAATGATTGACGGTAAAATCAGAAATGCATGGCTGCCGAAAAAAGACAAAAATGGCCATTATTACCATATGCTCGATCGTCTCGGGACATTCTCTTTGATTAAAGACAGCATAGCACCGGAGATTAAAAAAACCAATGTGAAAAACGGAAGAAACTCTGCATATCAAAGATTTCTGACTTTTGAAGTAGAAGATAATTCAACTGAAATTCCACAGTTCAATGCCTGGATTAACGGCGAGTGGGTGCTCATGACCTATGATTATAAAGAAGATCTTTTCAGCATTGAAATCACACGGGCACAACATGCCGGAATGAAAGATCTTAAAGTAGAATTTATTGACCTGGCCGGGAATAAAAGTGAATTGTCCTTTGATTTTACCAGGCCTTAATCTGAGTTCAAGTCCTTTTTAGGCACAGAATTAATATCGATCTGTATTGCCTGCAAAATAAATTGTATACCTAAAATGATGGGTAATATGGCGAGCATTACAGTACCAGTACTGTTTATTTCATCGTTCATAACACCATAAATCCAGCGATAAATGCCAAAAATAGTTCCAAACAGAAACATTGGTACACCAACCAGTGTATATACTGAACCCATATTAAAATCAAAGAAGAAATATTTGTATAAAATACGCTTTAAGAAACGATGTTTTAACTGAAAAGGAAACCTCAACAATACATTGCCAATTTTAAGTGAGCTTTCTTCTTCTCCGTATATAGCCGGCATGGGTACATCTTTTACTACTCCATTATATATATTCAGATGCACAAGCATATCTGACTCAAAAAAATATCGTTTTGAAAGTTTTTCAAAATTAAATCTCTGCAACATCTCTGTTCTTATCGCCGTAAATCCATTGGTTGGATCCATAATATTCCAGTATCCCGAACACACTTTGAGCATAAACGACATGGCACTATTGCCAAGTAGTCTTATTCTGGGCATATTTTTTAAATATGCCCGTTCTTTGAACCTGTTTCCTTTACAGTAATCTGCTTTGTTTTCTCTTAATGGTTTTAATAATTTATCAAGATATTCAGGATCCATTTGGCCATCTCCGTCCATTTTCACAATATAATCCGCGCCAAGTTCTATTGCTTTTTGATATCCTGAAATAACAGCAGCCCCAACCCCTCCGTTCTTCTCATGAAAAACAACGTTAATGCGATGATCTTTTTTTATTAGTTCTTCTGCAATCTTTCCTGAATTCTGAGGGCACTTGTCATCAACAACAATTATGAAATTGATAAAGCCCGGTATTCCCTCAATAACCTTTTCGATATGGCGGGACACCTTATAAGCAGGAATTACCACAGCTGTCTTGTCTGAACTGCTCATGAAATTACATTGTAATGCAAATGTAGGTAATTAAAATAAAAAAGCCGACTTTATAAAAGCCGGCTTTACAATATCTAGGGTTTTATTATTCTACATAAATGAAATATGGAAGGCGTGCCTGAACACCCTGAACGTCTTTTAATTGTATATAAGCATCATACAATGGTGCAAAAACACCAAGTTCCAGCTTTATTTGTTCCGAAACAGATGACTGTGCTGACATTTCACTTAGAAACTCATCAAGAAAATCTTTTTGCTTCGGCAATTCTACAATTCTGTATTCTTCAAGACCTGCTTCAGCAGCTGCAAAATCAATCGCATCATCAAGGCCACCCAGTTCATCAACCAAGCCCAGGCCTAATGCATCTACTCCGCTCCAGATACGACCCTGGCCGATGCTGTCAACTTCTGCAATGGATAATCCTCTTCCCTGCGAAACTCTTTCTAAAAATGTGGAATAAATACTTTCAATTGATTTTAACATAACTGCTTTATCAAAATCACTCATAGCATGAGAAACTGAAATATAATCGGAGTGTTCGTTTGTTTTAACCTCATCAAATGTAATTCCGAGTTTATTATTGAACATTTTCTCCATATTTGGAATCACCCCAAAAACACCAATACTACCAGTAAGTGTAGTGGGTTCTGCATATATTTTACGAGCGGCACACGAAATATAATATCCTCCTGAAGCTGCATAATCGCCCATAGATACAATAACAGGCTTCACTTCGTTGGTGAGATAAACTTCGTGCCAAATCATATCCGAGGCCAGGGCATCACCTCCGGGGCTATTAACCCTGAGAACAACCGCTTTAATTGATGAATCAGCTCGGGCTTGACGAATAGTATTGCTAATATATTCCCCTTCAATATTATCTGTAGTTGAACCACCATTTACAATAGAGCCGTATGCATAAATAACTGCAATTTTATCTTTTTTGAATGAAACAAATTTGCCTTTTATATCCTCATAGTAATTCGAAATAGATAAATATGGAATATCTTCATCTGCTTCAATAGAAGCCTTTTCTCCAATCAATGCATCTAATTCATCCCTGTATATCAATCCGTCAACCATTTTGTATTTTAAAGCACCATTAGCATCCCACGTATAAAGGCTATCGGCAATAATATTGAGCTGATCAACAGAGATACCCCTCGATTCTGAAACACCGGCCAAAATGTGATTCCATATACTGGAAGCATATGTAGTTAACTGCTCTCTGTTTGAATCACTCATTTTCTCCAGCATAAACGGTTCAACCGCACTTTTAAATTTTCCGTGACGAATAATTTGTGCTTCAATCTCCAGCTTTGAAAGAGCATTTTTGAAAAACATAAGCTCCATGTATATTCCCTTAAACTCAAGATAGCCCAACGGATTCATGAATACTAAATCAGCCGCAGATGCCAGATAATATGCACGTTGTGATAAGTTTTCTCCATAAGCCACTACAAATTTTCCCGATTCCTTAAAATCGATAATAGCATTTCTGATAGATTCAATAGTAGCATAATTTGACGGCACTGTCGACAAATCAAGTAATATTCCTTTTACGCGATCATCCTGTGCTGCATATTCTATACTGTTTAAAATTGCATTTAACCCTAATTGTTTTTTGGCCTTCATTGTATTGATGTCAAAATCATCAAACGGGTTATTGGAATTTCTTTCCGGGACCGGATTATTCAGTTTTATTGTCAATACGGTATTTTCGGGAACTTTAACTTCCTTTTCGAATGAAGCGACCATTCCAACCATAATCGCAAAAAAGATAACGCCCAAAACGACCATGGTTAAAATAAACCCGACCATTGAGGCAAACATCATTTTGAAAAATTCTCTCATACGAACTTTGTTTTTATTTTTGTGTAAATATATGAACTTTGATCCGGCTTTCAAAAAAAACCACCGGCATGATATACCGGTGGTCCATAAAAACCAACCAATTGTTTTAGAACATCTACAAGACGGTTTATTGATTAAAAAGTTACAATGTTGAATAAAAAAAAAATAAACACGGTGTATTTAAGTCTCGGAGCCAATATCGGAGACCGGGTATCTACACTTAATGATGCAATTATCTTACTTAAATTATTGTGTGGAGATCTTGTGCAAAAAAGTGTCATTTACGAATCAGAAGCATGGGGTTTTGAATCAGATAACAAGTTCTTAAACATGTGTGTTGAAATGAGTACTTATCTCACTTTTTCAGAATTCACTACTGAAATTAAGGCCATTGAAAAAAAATTAGGACGTACAGAAAAATCAATAAATAGTATTTATAAAGATCGTTTAATAGACATCGATATACTGTATTTCGGTCATACAATTGTAAACAGCCGGGAATTTACTATCCCACATCCCAGAATGCATGAAAGAAGATTTGTATTAAAGCCTCTTGCTGACATTGCCGGGGACATAATTCACCCGGTGTTGAAAAAAACTACTGCTGAATTACTGCGCGAGTGTAAAGATGTCTCAAAACTTAATGTATATTTGGGACAGTAAAATGTCGCTGAAGTTTCCATACAGATATATTGCCATTGAAGGGTGCATTGGGGCTGGTAAAACAAGTTTTTCTAAAATGCTTGCTGCCAAATGCAATGGAAAACTCATTCTTGAGGAGTTTGAAGAAAATGACTTCCTGCCAAAGTTTTACAAAAATCCGGATCGATATGCTTTTCCGCTAGAATTATCGTTTTTAGCGGCCCGTTTCCATCAATTCAAAAATAATGTGATTAATCCGGAATTGTTTTTTGATCACCTTGTGGCAGATTATATCTTTCCTAAATCGCTAATATTTTCACGTAAAACACTTCAGCAAGACGAATACGATCTTTATAAAACACTTTTCAAAATAATCGATTCAAATCTTCCCCGACCTGATATTATTTTATATCTGCATGTTCATCCCGAAAAACTAAAAGAGAACATCACTACACGAGGCAGAGACTACGAACAGGAAATTTCTCTGGAATATCTGGAAAACATACAACAGAGTTATATGGATTATTTTAAAGAGCAAAGCAATTTGCGCATAGTTCTTGCAGATACCAACGAAATGGATTTCGTGCACAATGAAGAACATTTACTGGCGTTAATATCTATATTGGATCGCGACTGGCCAACAGGAATAAGTGTTGTAGATCCGCTAAATACATAATTTCAAAAAAATGAAACACATCATATTCGGCTTTATCGCCTTGTTTTTAGCTCAGGTTTTATGGGCACAGCAAACATTTGAATTTAATGAAACCGATCGAACAAACCGTATTAAAGAAGATATTACGGTGCTGGCACACGACAGTTTGCGGGGACGTGAAGGCGGTAGCGAATGGGAATTCCGCGCGGGGAATTATATCATTAAAGAATATGAAGAAATTGGGTTAACGCCTTTACCAGATTTGGAATACTTTCGCCAACCGTTTACTATTGAAAAATCGGTTCATACCAAAGATTCAATGATTACCATAGAGGTAGAATCAAATAATATTCTGGGTTATCTCGACAACGGGATGCCATACACTATTGTTATTGGTGCACATTACGATCATTTGGGATATAAATATAATTCTGACAGTGCACTCATTATTTATAATGGTGCAGACGATAACGCCAGTGGCTCTGCTGCTGTAATGGAAATGGCCCGATATATTAAAAACAATGAAGCTTTTCATAAGTATAATTACATTTTCGCCTGCTGGGGTTCCGAAGAAAAAGGCTTGCTGGGATCTAATTATTTTTGCAGTAGTGAGATTTACCCGTTTAATAAAATGGCCTTCTACGTAAATTTCGATATGATTGGCCGCCTGGGTTGGAAAAGAAACCAGATTGATATTTTTGGAATGGGATCATCAACGGTATGGGAGGGTTTTGTTCCTGAAGATAAATACGAAGATTATAAACTCAAAAAAATGGCAGCAGCCTTCGACGCCAGCGATCACGCCTGCTTCTATAAAAATCAAACTCCATTTATCTATTTTACCAGTGGTCTGCCTCCACAATATCATCAACCGACAGACGAAAGTGATATAATTAATTTTCAGGGTGTTACCGACATCATTGAATACTGTGAAAGCATTATTCTGAAATTTGATGGTGAAAAACCCGATTTTCGTGAATTTACAGACAAAGAAATCAGTAAAGTTTCAATCTATTTTATCGGGCAGTTTTTTAATTGATATCCCACGAAGGGCACAGAGAACACTAAGTATTAAGAGCACAAAGAATAAATCTGCGGGTCTCGCTATTTAACCGCAAAAGACGCAAAGTTGGCGCTGAGGGCGCTGAGAAAAGAACCATACTTTCCACCTGCGACCTTCCACATTCCACTAAACTCTATTTTTCCTACATTTGCTCTATGGCAATAAAAATTCTTGCGGTTTTTCTGGGAGGGGCTTTTGGTAGTGTCGGCCGTTTTGGTGTTTATTTCCTCTTGGAACAAAAATACCATTTGCATAAATTTTGGGCTACACTCAGCGTAAATATTTTAGGCAGTTTCCTTATTGGAATTGTATGGGCCATTCTTTCAGGATATAAAAATGCTACCACTTGGCAATTGTTACTTATGACCGGCTTTTTGGGCGGTTTTACCACCTTCTCGGCCTTTTCCCTCGATGTGCTCGATCTTTTTCGTGGCGGAGAAATAAAACAAGCTGTATTTTACGTGGCTGCTAGCCTCATCGGATCACTTGTGATGATTTTTTGTGCCTATTATTTGGTGAAGTGGATTAGAGGTTAGTTTTTATATCTGCTATTATATTATTAACACCTGCATGATTATATTTTTTCAGCGTATTTACATAATATGTTAAAAATGAACAACAGAATACTGAGAACCAAAAAAATCGTATTTTTACCCTGAAGACTTGTTCAAATGAAATTCTGGCCTCTCATCATACTCCTTTTTGCAATCCTACCCCTTCGGGCGCAGGTTTTTACTACTGAGGCTGATCGGGATCTTATTCCTGTAAAAACAGATACAATTACTCCGTCAATGATTCCCGGAATCTACCCACAGATTCAAAATAAAACGTATAAATTCGACTATGTTGATTCCTGGATTAAGCGTAAACTGATCTGGGAAAACCTTTTCATGTGGAACACTGACAAAGGTAATATATACATAGATCCTGTTATAGACTTAAGCTTCGGCAAGGAAGGCGACAGGACGCTCAGTCAAAACACACGCGGAGTAATTGTAAACGGCCAGATTGAAGATAAATTTACTTTCCGTACGGAATTTTACGAAAATCAGGCGGTTTTACCCGAATATGTCTCCAACAGGGTGGATTCTTTCGAAATTATGCCGGGCTTGGTTCGTGCAAAACCCTTTGGTGATAATGGTTTCGACTATGGAATGGTGTTCAGCCAGTTTATGTGGCAACCCACTGATCATTATGCCATGCGATTTGGGTACGACAGGCTCCATATCGGAGAAGGATACAGATCTTTCGTTCTTTCTGATGCGTCGCACGCCTATACATTTATGAGTCATCATTATACCCATGGAAACTGGGCCCTGACTCATATGATCGCTTCCCTCCGAAACCCGGACGTAAATGGTTTTAATCATGTTCCACGTGCAGAATCAGGAGCATACCAGCCAAAATGGTTTGCCATGACAATGGCAAACTGGAATCCAACCGATTTTTTGAACATTTCATTGGCAGAAAACACCATTTTTATGCCCTGGGACAGCACAAAAAGCACATTCTACCCTGCCTCCCTTGTGCCAGTGCCTTTCTTAAGAAGCCTTTTATACGAAAACAATGGTCCACATCATGTAATCAACACATTATTAATAAACGCGCGAATACTTCCGGATATATATTTGTACGGGCAGTTCATGGGTGACGAAATTCGGCTAGGAAAACTCAAAGAGTACGATGGTTTGCAGGGTGCGATGCAGTTTGGAATTAAATGGGAAAAGCGGTATCTGGTATTAAAGAATTTTGTTCAGTTTGAATATAATGTAGCTACGGATAATGCCTATACATCTGATTCTTACTGGACAGCCATGACAAATATGGATCAGCCGCTTGGCCACCCATACGGCCAACAGTTTTCAGAATGGGTTTTCCGCGGGCAAATTGCATTGGGAAGAATTGTAGGTAATGTTCATTTTTCTCAATTGAAAGGATTATATCTGCCCTACGGTGACAGTTATTATGGTATAGACTACGATGCCGGCGATGCAAGTGGGATTTTTGGTCCGTTTTTCGAACCCTCAACGGTTACGCATATTCGTGGTGAACTGGCTTATGTAGTTAATTTTCAGACGAATTTACAGGTTTTTGGCAGCTTTGCCATGAGGAATTATCAGTCAGCATTACCCGTAGATGCAGTTAAAAGCACAGCCATATTATTTGGCCTCCGCCATAAAATCAGAAACCGCAATTACGACTATTTCTAATGAGAATTTTCATTACCATATTGCTAGTGTCTCTATCTCAGGTATTTGCCCAGAGCTATTTTCCGCTTCTGGCGCCTGAAATGATGGCTTCTGATTCGGCCTCTCACAGCTCTTTGAGGATTTTTAACGAAGAGATCCCCGAAAACTTATCTTTCTCATGGCAAAATAAATCACTATTAGTTGCGCCCCTTCTTGAAAGTACGGCATATGGTGAATTATCTGAAAGTGAATTTCCATATAATATTAATGCTGGTTTTGGACTGTTCTGTTCTCCAATTAAAAAGCTTAATATTACAGCCTCACTGCTTGGGGGCGTTCTCGATTTCCCCACTTATATTGCTAATCAATACGATACATCAGCATATTTCCCGGGAACTACAAATTTGCTTCAAAGCACAGATCATTCATCATTATTATCACCTACTATAGATATTTCTTATCAAATTTCTGATGTATTTAGTGTTCATACAGGAAACAGCAAAGTCTTTTTGGGAGAGGGATACCGGTCATTATTCTTGAGTGATCAGGGCGCTAATGCGCCACACCTTAGTCTGAAAATGGACTTGGGAAAAGTGCAATATTTATATCGGCTTCAGGCAGAACAACAGGATTATACCGGGTTTGGTCAAAAAAAATATTCTGCATTTCATTATTTAAGCTGGAATTTCCTCAAAAGATGGAATATTTCATTATTTGAAGCTGTTACCTGGCAAAATGCTGATTCAATACGCCCCAGAGGGATGGAATGGACTTATTTAAATCCAGTTTTATTTTTCAGACCGGCAGAATTTGCCATTGGATCTCCCGATAATATGTTGGTGGGAGGAGGCATTTCATATCGATTTGGTAAAAAAACAACAGTATATACACAAGTATTGCTCGATGAATTTTTTATTGATGAATGGAAAAACTGGATTAAACACTCTTTGCACCCAAATGATACTACAGTCCCATATGGTGCATGGGTAAACAAACAAGCTTTTCAGCTAGGTATTAAATCGTTTGATATAGCCGGACTTGAAGGTTTATCTGCTATAGGTGAGTTTAATTTCGTGAGACCGTACACCTATTCGCATGTAAATCCACTTAACAGCTATTCGCATAATAATCAACCACTTGCACACCCCTTTGGGGCAAATTTTTTCGAAGTTCTTCTTCGCTTTGATTACCAAAACGATAAATGGCACTTCATTTCACATAGTTTCTTCAAAAGAACCGGCTATGATACTCCTGTATCACATTACGGGCAAAATATATTATTAAGCACTTTTGATTCTCCACGTGGAAACAATATTCCGGTAGCATATTATGGAAATGTAGTCGGACAAGGAATACCTGTAAGAGTATTACATAACAGTATTGAGGTCAGATATAAATTATATCTGTCTGAGAATCCAGTATGGCTTAGAGTGGGAACAACATTAAGATCTGAGAATATTCAGGACGTAAAAAACTCATATTTAAGCATTTTCTTAGGAATACTACTAAATATGCAAGGTAAAGAGTATTTACAACGATAAAATCACTCTTAAAACGGAATAAATTTCATAATCATCCATTGTGTATTAATTTTCTTTTTCCCTTTATGGTATTTAAGCTTGAATTTGATTTCACGACACCAAATTTTTCCATTTGCAAGGTCTTCGAAATTATAATGCCCCTCATGGCGTAAAAATTCATTTTGGCTGAAAGAAAATAACGGAATAATAAAAACAATTAATCCTGATTTTTTTATGTCGCAATTTTTTATAAAACATACGAAATTTCATAATTCAATTTATAAACCCTGAAAACATAGATTAATAAAGGGATACAGAGGCAGCCCTCATAGGCGCCCGCTGATAATATATCTCACCCTAAGCATACATGTTTCTTGTCAAACACAAAAGTGCGCTTAAAATGGCTTAAATTGAGCCGCCAAGCCACCAGTCTGATAAACAGCTACTTAGATTTAATTTGTCCCAAAATTACTGCAATATCTGCCGGAGAAACACCCGATATTCTCGATGCCTGTGCCAGGTTTTCCGGTTTTATTTTTGATAGTTTTTCTCTGGCTTCGTATGAAATATTACCCAGTGAAAAATAGTCCAAATCTATTGGTAATTTAATTGAATCAAATTTATCGAGCTTACCGGCAAATTCCCTTTCCCGCTCAATATAATTTTTATATTTTAACTCAATTTCAAGTGTATCTAAAAACTCAAAATTTTCAGCATTAAATATCTCTGATGGTGTGTTAATTTGATTGAGTAAATCTTTAAGTGATATTTCAGGTCGTACTATTAAATTGATTATCCTTTGTTTTTGTTTTATTTCAGCGCTTTCTATCCCTGAAAGATAATTATTAATATCGCTGGGTTCTATACTCGTATTATTTAAAAATTTTGTTGCAGCAGTAATAAATTCTGCTTTCCTTTCTGCTCTTTTGATTTGCTCGTATTCCAGAAGATTGAATTTTTTGCCATATTCTAACAAGCGTAAATCAGCGTTATCCTGCCTTAATAACAAGCGGTATTCAGCCCTTGAAGTAAACATCCGATATGGTTCATCTACGCCCTTTGTAACAAGATCATCAACTAGAACTCCAATATATGCCTCTGAGCGACCCAGGACAAGGCTTTCCATATTATATATTTTTCTATGTGCGTTTATTCCTGCTATGAGCCCCTGTGCTGCAGCCTCTTAATAGCCGGTAGTTCCGTTAACCTGTCCGGCAAAAAACAGGTTCTCAATTTTTTTCGACATCAAGTCGGGATGTAACTGAGTAGGAGGAAAATAATCGTATTCAATAGCATAACCGGGCTGCATAATAATTGCGTTTTCAAAACCGGGAATACTCTTCAAAGCTTTGTATTGCACATCAAGAGGTAAAGATGAGCTAAAACCATTTATATAATATTCATATGTATTCCAACCTTCAGGTTCTACAAAAAGCTGATGTTTATTTTTATCTGAAAACCGTTCTATTTTATCTTCTATAGACGGACAGTATCTGGGACCTGTTCCATGAATTACACCTGTAAACAATGGCGAAAGATCAAATCCTGTACGCAAAATATCATGTACATATTCATTGGTATATGCAAGCCAGCAAGATCGTTGTTCCTTCAACGGCTCAGTGTTTCCAAAAGAGAATTTTGCGGGTTGTTCATCTCCTGGTTGCTCAATGAGTACTGAAAAATCAATACTTCTTCCATCGACGCGAACAGGTGTTCCTGTTTTTAACTTATCCGATACAATTCCATAATTTTTAAGTTGACTGGTAAGACCTTTTGCTGCGGGCTCCCCGATCCTTCCCCCCTCAACAATATGCTGACCAATATATATTTTTCCATCAAGAAAAGTACCTGCTGTAATAACCACTGCCCTTGCCTTAATTGTTAAGCCTAGTTTGGTTTGCAATGATGCAATTTTATTATTTTCCACTTCAATACCAATCACTTCATCTCTCCATAAGTCGAGGTTATCAATACCTTCAAGAATACTACGCCACTCAATACTATATAAAACCCGGTCATTTTGTGTTCGCGGACTCCACATGGCAGGCCCTTTCGACCTGTTCAACATTCGAAATTGTATCATGCTCCTATCGGCCACAACACCCGTAAAACCACCCAATGCATCAATTTCCCTAACAATTTGACCTTTGGCAATACCCCCAATAGACGGATTACATGATAATCTAGCCAATGCACTTAAGTCTTGTGAGACCAATAAAGTTTTAGACCCCTGTTTTGCTGCTGCTGCTGCTGCCTCACAACCGGCATGGCCTCCACCCACCACTATTATATCATATTTCTGAAAAATGTCCATTGTTCCACGTGAAACACTAAATTAAACCAAGGTAATAATCTTCCTTTTCCCGCATTATAAGACGCATCTCGTCACTTTTATCATCCAGCCCACACAGATGCAATACTCCATGAATAATATATCTTTCAAGCTCATTTATTGCTGAAGTCTTATATTCATCTGCATTTTCCCGACACCGATTTCCGCTAATAAAAAGATCGCCGGCCAGAATTTTATCTTCTGAATAATCAAAGGTAATAATATCTGTATAATACTCATGCTTCAGAAACTGTTGATTCATTTCGAGCAGTTCTTCTTCGTTTATTACGGTTGTTTGAATTTTAGAAGCCTTAAAATGAAAATCATCTGCCAGTTTCACGAGCAGATGTCTCATATCGTTTTTATTAAAATCAGGAAAAAATTTGTGCGGATCCAAATACTCAAAAAAGAGTTCTGTCATTATACTTTCTTTTTAAGCTTTACATCAGACTGCTCTAATGCAGCACTTCGCTTTGTTGCCAGGCCTTCATTGAAAGACGCAGTGTTAAAGCGCATTTCAATGCAGCGACCGCCATCGCTGAAATCAATACCATCACTTGCATGTTTAATCATCATTAGGCCATTGCCCTGAATCTTTGATTCATCCTTAAGGAAATCTGCATCAAAACCATATCCTTCATCGCACATTACAAAGATCATTTCTTTGTTGCTCATATAAAAATCGAGCTTAATGCGCTTGCTCTCATCATTTTTATTGCCATGAACAAGAGCATTATTAAACGCTTCACTCAAAGAAACAAGAATGTTTGCAAAATAAGTATTGCCAATATTATATTCATCTGCAATTCTCTCTGCAAACTGTTCGATTTTATGAACTTCCTCCTGGCGGGTTTTGAGTAAAACTGTTTCAATCAAACGCTTCATTTCATTTCAGTTTATACAGATATTCCGATACCTTTTGTTTGTAAAATGGGTTTAAGTTCGGCGGAACCGTTTTAAGTAATTCCATTCCGCTCCTCCTTTTAAGACTGTTATACTTAAAAAACTGCACAGGGTTACCATTATTTATGAAATTTGCTTCATTACTTTCGCGCTTCTGGTCTAAATCCCGCTCCATCTCTGCTTTTTCAGATTCTAACAATCTTGTTAAAATTTCACGCTGTCTCTGAAGAGTTTCCTGAGTCAATTTCTTATTCACCAAATCAACCTCGGTTTTTTCCATATCATCTATGGCTTTGTTGAGGGGAGTACCACTACCGGCTTCCTCACTATTTAGCTGTTGCTGATATTCCTGCAAAGCCTTTCTGATCATTTCTTGCTGCGCAGCCATTTTTGCAAGCTGTTCACTCATACCCGGCATATTTCCTTTGCCTTCCTGCATTTGTTTTTGCAAGGCCTCCATTTGTTGATTGAGTTGTTCCTGCAATTGTCTTAATGTTTTGGCACTTGGTTTTTCTCCCGGCTTTTCTCCCGACTTAGGACCGGGGTTATTTCCAGCTTTTTTACATTGTGAATCACCCTTTTGATTCATTTGTTGATTCATGGCATTTTGCATTTGTTTTAATGCTTCAGCAAGCAATAAAGCCAGATTATTCATTGACATTAGCGAATACTGTTGCTCAGAAGCTGCTTTAACCGTGTGCCTGCGTCCAAGACTTTCCATTACATTTTCGCCATGATACATGATTTTATTCAATTCTTCATTGATCACATTTTTTATCATGGGTTGGCGCTTACCTATCGCTATCAGACTGTCTCGTATAACCTGAAAATTATTATTGATTTGTTTTTGCCTTCTTATTAATTCCAGGTATTTTGGATCTGAAAATCGTGTTTTCATAAGAGTTTTCATAAGAGCCTCCTGATCAAAACTGGTTTGAATTAAATTCTCCAAAATTTCACGAACAGAACCAATGTCTTCTCCCAGGCTTTCTTGTGCCATCATATCCATCATCGACTCTAAATCCTCAGCCAGTTGTTTCATTTGCTCGCCTGCGCTTTGCTGAGACTGACTTCCTTTCTTATCCTTTCCTTTTTGTAATTGTTCAGATGCCTTTTGCAGGGTGCTGTCAATAGCATCCATTCTTTCATCCAAGTTTTCCAGATTGAATGGATCCTGTAAATCATCATTCATTTCTGTAATACTGTCAACGGCCTCTTTTAATTTTTCAAAGTCCTTATTCAGCTCTTCCTGAACATCTGCCCTATTCTCTTTGTCATCCGACCGGCTTTCTTCAATTTCCTTATCCCCAAGCTCATTCAAATCATCTACAAGTTCGTTCAACTCCTTTTCAACTTTGATATGTTTGTATAGCTCAAGTGTACGATCCATATTCTGAAGTAAATCTTCATTGTCCTGTTGCATTTCCTGAAGATTGTTTTTGAGCTCCTGATCATTCAATTTCATCAACTCTTCGAGTTGCTCGAGAAGTTCACGCATCTCATCTGTCATTATATCTTCCATTAATTCGTTGATTTGCTGCTGCTTCTCATAAATTTCCTCATTATAATTACCCAGTTGCTTCTCGAGATGCATTTGGCTCTGGTTTTCACGATTTAACTGATCCAGGCGCTCTTCAATATCTTTTTCCTTGTCCAAAACATTCTGTATGCGCTCTTTCTCTTCCCAATTTAGTTTATTCTTATATTTTAAATCATTAAGCAATTTTTCCATCTCCTCTTGCACCGATGCTGCATCGTTATACAATTGTGATAATTCATTTTCAATGTAATCGGATTTTTCATCCAGATAAGAATCTATTTCATCTTCATCGGGCATATTAAACACAAATACCCGGCTTTTCGATGATTTGGCACCACTAACTGCATCATTATCGTAAACCCTGAAATAATACTCAAGTCTGTCGCCCGGCTTCAAACCAAGAACTGAAAAATCGAATGCATTATAAAATTCCTGTTCATTATACATTGGATCAATAGCAATGCTAATTAAAGAGTCGCGTTGAAAATTCTCCCTTGTGAGGCGATACACAAACTCAAGTTTAGATAAACCATAATCGTCTGAAATACTACCAGTAAAGTATCTAAACATTAATGCCAGTGAATCAATGTTTTCTTCTACATGAATTTTTGGATACTCATCAGGAATTACATCAATTAAAAAGTCAAGTGAATCTGACGCCGCTATTCTGTTATTGCTTGTATACATTGTAATCGATGTAGTTTGTAGAAAACCACGGGCAATCATCCAGTATCTGTCGCTTTTTGTTACCGGCCACTGAACGGAGTCCGAAAAGACATGTAATTTTTCCGCATCCCTTGTCAATACTGAAATTGTGATGTTTGTTCCACGTGGAACTACGAGCTGGGAAACATTACTGAAAATCTCTTGTTGTTTACCGGTATAAGATGGATAATCACATTTTAGGTTGTATTGAACAATTACAGGCTTCTTATACACATCTATCTTATAATTATCGGAATAAAATCCATCTGCCATTAATTTGAAACTGACATCGTCTTTTATATTGGCAAACCTGTATACAAAAACATTCTTTTCTATAGCAGACATTCTTTTCTGAACCGAGTTAATTTCAATAAACAAGTCTTCGGGAATTTCATCACCATTCATACGAACCCTGAGTTCAAAATCACTGTTTTGCGGAACAGACATATTCTGGTTTAATATCTCAAATTCAAATGGAGCCGGTTTGGTATACTCCTGTGTAAAATGACTGATGCGATTTAAGGGATCTATCAACACATCAGGTACTGAAAAGCTCATAATCAGGAAGAGAATTACCGGTCCGAACAGATATGGCATTCTTCTTAGTGTTTTTTTTCTATCTAATGCGAATCGGAAATCCTTAAGTCTGATTTGTGAAATTTTTTGCTGAATACTTGCCAGAATAAGATCTCTGCTATATATAAGTTTCTGATCTTCATTTAATTCAAGAGTGTTTAGAATTTTATCGTCAATATCAGAGAAGTGCTTCCCTACAATAAGAGCAAAATCCCGATCATTAAGTGATTTTCGAAAACCCGTAAATTCAATTAGAGGCCCGCTAAGGAATCTTATAAAAAAGGCAGCAATAAGCCCCACCCCAACAAAAAAAACTGCCCTGCGGCCACCGCTGTCCATCCAGAAAGCATATTCAACATAGGAGGCAATGATAGTTAAAGCAAAAGCAAAAAGAACAAAAATGGCTAATCTTTGCAAGAAGATGTTTAAATAATACTTCCTTGCAAATCTTTTTAATTCATTCTCCAGCCATTTTATCTCACTCATGATATTAATTTACAGTTCTTTTACCTATTGGAATACTATCAGCTCTGAAATATCCGTAAATAAAAAGCTGATCATCATCGAACATCGGATTTACAATATATGCAGAAGCTGTAGCTACACCCTTTATACTGATGCAAGAATCCTTCCGGTTACACATTACGCTGGCATAATAATCTGTTAATACCAGTTCATCCGTCATAACACTGGTGGGATTTAATTCAATTCTGGACTCCAGACTAAGTGTAAAATTTGAATACACTTTTTCTGATAAAAAATAATTAGTAAACACCAGTGTATCACCTTCTTCGGGAAGTATTTTGGTGTCCCTGTTGTCAATTTTTAAAATATAATCACATTCCTGCCCTACAAGAAAAACCTGAATTACAAAACCAGATGTTCCCCCTTTTATTTCTTCGTATCGAATTGAATCACTGACTATTACACCAGGATAAAACAAACGCATAACTGAATCGGCATTTTGATATTCTATTTCAAAACGAGCAAACATATTACCTTTTGAATCAACCTCACGTTCTCCACCCCGCAAATTGGCTACTATAAAAATGATAACCAATACTGCAAGTATGCCTAATAAGACAAAATGTTGCCAGGGTTTTAATCCGATTTTGCTCATGTATTACAAACTTTTTATTACTTCACTCAGTCTTTTTACACCCTCAATATTCTCCTCTATACTTGAGAACGAGAAATTAATTCTCATAGTATTTTTTCCGGCATTATTGCAATAAAAAACATTGCCAATAACAAAAGCGACATTCTTTTCCAGTGCTTTATGGAATAATTCTTCGCTATTCATATGCTCAGGCAATATTAAAAACAGAAACAAACCACCTTCAGGATGTGTCCAGGTAACTCCCTCAGGCATATACTTCTCGAGAGCACCAAGCATGGCATCTCGCTTCTCTCTATATGAGTTGATAATTAATTTAATATTATTATCGTAGTATCCCTGACGAAAATATTCAGCAGCAATCATTTGAACAAACGATGATGTACAAAGATCTGCTACCTGCTTAACTGTAACTATTTTATCAAGGAAAACCGGATCACCCATTGCCCAGCCAATTCTAAACCCGGGGGCAAGAACCTTGGATAAAGAACCCAGTGTTATAACAAAACCCTTGTTATCCAACGATTGAAACATTTCCTGAGGTTCACCGTCAAATCGAACTTCTCTGTACGGACTATCTTCAATAATTGGAAGATTATACTTATATGCAACATCAAGTATATCAAGCCTGCGCTGTTTACTCATTGTTATTCCGGCAGGGTTCTGAAAATCAGGAACAATATAAATAAATTTTGGGGTTTTTCCTTCTTCCTTCACTTTTGCTATTTCAGCATCTAAAGCTTTAGCAGACATTCCTTCATCATCAAGATCAACTCCAATAATTTCGGCACCATAGCTTGCAAATGCATTAATGCCGCCAAGATATGAAGGTAATGCACACATAACAACATCTCCTTTATCGAGAAATACACGTCCTATCAGGTCAAGACCTTGTTGCGAAGCAGTTGTAATAACAATATTATTTTCATCTACATTCAAACCTTCCATTCTGTTATAACGGTCTGCAAGTTGCTTTCTAAGGCCTATGTCTCCTTCAGTTAATCCATATTGAAGAGCTGTTGAACCGTGTGTTTTTAGGACTGTTTCCGTACATTTTAGTAAATCCTCAGATGGAAATAAATTAGGGTCAGGTAAACCACCAGCAAAGGAAATGATTCCTTCGCGCTGTGTAAGTTTCAGTAATTCACGAATAAGTGATTTCTGCATCGAATTCACTTTCTCAGACCAAAGTTTGTCAACATTATCTATCATATTTGTGCTTTTATAATCTGTGCAAGAGATTTATTTCTTCATCGGTTAATAAACGCCATTTTCCACGCGGTAGATTCTTTTTTGTAAAAGGACCATAACGCAAGCGATCCAGACGATTGACCTTATAATTGAAACTGCTGAAAATGCGCTTTACTACATGGTACTGGCCACTGTGTATATGTACTTCAACTTCATTTTTCTTTCCGCTTTCTGCATAGCCAATGGCATCAACTACAATCCTTTCTTCATCAATAACAGGGCCGGCTGCTATCTCAAGCATATCGTTACGATCAAGATTTTTATCAAGTGTAGCAAGATATACTTTCTTTATTTTATGCATAGGGTGCATGAGCTTCTTCGCCAAATCACCGTTATTAGTAAAGAGTAATAAACCAGTAGTGTTTCTGTCCAGCCTACCTACGGGAAAAACCCTCTCTTTACAAGCACCTTTAATAAGCTCCATAACTGTTTTTCGGTTTTGTGGATCTTTTGTAGTAGTGATATAATCCTTTGGTTTATTCAGCAATAAGTATTGAGGCTTTTCGGGCTTTATTGACTTTCCCTGTACATTCACTTTATCACCGGGTTTTATTTTATAACCCATCTCAATTACCAGTTCACCATTAACCTTTACTACGCCGTTTTTTATGAGCATATCTGCCTCTCTGCGCGAACAAATACCACTATTTGCAATATACTTATTCAAACGAATCTCACTAGACTCTTCACGGCGTTCTTTTCGCTCTACCCTACCCTTACCATAGGACTTCCCATATTGCTTTCCTGTAGGTTTTCTCTCTGTATGATCTTTTGATTTATTAAAGGGCTTATTTTCGCGCTTTTCAATGCCTCTTTTAGTATCATTTTTCTTTGAAAATGATCTTTTTTTATCATTATTTGGCTTTCGTCTTTCCATAGTAATATTACCCGAACAGGGAATTTATTCGTAAAAATACCATTTTTCCAATAAAAAAACCCCTTTCGGGGTTTTCTTTAAATAAGATTTAGTCTGGAGAAGAGCTCTTTTCTATACAATCCCCCGATAGGAATTACTTTCATCTTCCCTTCAATAACCAGATCAGGATACTTGATTGAGAAAATTTTGTCGAGTCGTACAATATATGAACGATGCACACGAACAAAATCCTTTTCAGGAAGAATTCGCATCATTTCTTTCATTGTAGTATGTGTAGTGTAAATATTATCGCTGGTATTTATTACTACATAGTCTTTAAGCGCTTCTACAAAGAAAATATCTGCAAAATTGACTTTGTTTAATCTGTAATCTGCTCGTACAAATATACTATCCTTCTCATCCTTGTTTACTACAATAGAATGTAATAAGTCTCGCTCTTTTTTAAGCTCCATGTCGTTCATGTGCTTATTAATGGCCATTTCGATAGTAGTTTCAAGTTCCTTTTCTTTAAAAGGCTTTATAATATATCCATAAGGAATAGCCGATTTGGCTTTTTCAATAGTATTTTCATCTGCATAAGCAGTTAAAAACACAACAGGAATATCATAACGTTCGCGAATTATTTCCGCCGACTGAATTCCATTCATATCACCTTTTAGCATAATGTCCATAAGCACGAGGTTAGGCATATGCTTTTCTACCTCGCTTAATGCTTTTTCGCCTGAAGATACGATTGATACAACACTGTAACCTAGAGTGTTAAGAATATTCTGAATGTCTTTTGCAACAATGCTTTCATCTTCAACGATCAAAACTTTGATTTTACTCATAACTATAGTTTTTTTGTTAATTCAAGCTTTAAACGTAATTCGCAAGTTAAATCATTCTTCACAATTTCGCCATTCATTTGATTAATAAGAACTTCAAGAAGACTCAAATCCGATTCGTTTATTAAATTTTCATTTTTTGTCTTCTTTTCATTGTTTGAAGCCAAACAAAGTTCTAGTTTTTGCGAATTAATTCGTTTTAGTTCGACAAAATTACAATATTTATTTGTAAAATTATCATGTAAATATTTGCATATGACCAATAATTCACTGAATATCAGGCCAATAGTTATCGCATCATCAACACCAATACAGATTTCAGTCATGTCTGATTGAAACTTAACCGCCTCTTTCTCTCCATTCATGCCGTTTTCACGCAAATAATCACGATGAATTTTGTGTAAATACTCACCTATTAACACAGAGGAGAAATCTTCACTTTTATAAAAGAAATCATGCACTATGGCCATAGATTTGATACGGGAATTAATATCAGCAAAGCTTTGATTCAGCAAGGGATCTGAGAAATTCTTAGAAGTAAAATTTATCAGTGAAGAAATGACCTGAAAGTTGTTTTTAATACGGTGATGAATTTCCTTTAATAAAATTGTGTTTTGATCGAGCGAATTGCGTAATTCATCCTCAATAATCAATCTATTATCTATTTCAGCCCGTAAATTTCTGTTTGTTTCTACCATCAACTGTTTTTCAAAACGCTCCTGTTGCAGTTTTTTCTGCAATGAAACATCTCTGAAAACAATTTGAAAGGCAGGTTTTCCTTTATATTGAATATATACAGGTTTAGTTTCAATAATTACATCCTTTCGATCAGGATGAATCATTTTAAATTCTTTATAGGAAACATCTATACCATTTTTTACTGCTGAAAGCCTACCCCTGAAGGTCATAAGATCATTTACAGAAAAATATTTTGAGAAATCCAATTCATTATGATTTTTTACATTAAAAATATCCAGAGCCATTCTATTGGCATAGTAAATATTATCAAAATCACGTATTATAATACCGCTGGGTGATGTTTCAACAAGAGTTTCATAGTTATTTTTACTTTCCTGCAAAGCCCTTTTATTAATTTCATTTTCACTAACATCATTTAATAAAATTATATATGACTTAATATCCTTTCTGTTTTTACTTTCTGATATGTGGAACTCTATAAAGTATTTTCCAAAGGGAAAAATACAAGGCGCTGAAACCTTATTGGAATAATTATACAATAATAACTCAAACACTTCTTCGCCGAGAATATCTTTGAAATTGTTTCTATTACTAACACCAGCCCTAAATAAAAAGTCAATATACCGTTGATTTTTATACAAAATCTCACCTTTATAGTTAACTTCTAAAACAGCCTGTGGAATATCTTCTAAAAGATTTTTATATTTCTTTTCTTTTTCTTTTATCTCTTTTTCTCTTGTTTTATTCTCAGTAATATCTCTTATAATGGCAATAACCTGATCGTCCCCCGGCACCATTCTGCATTCAAAAAAGTGTTCATCATCTGTTTCACCCAATGAATATTCATATTCAATTGGTTTACCTGTATTAAATACCTGATCAAGGTACATTTTTGTTCTCACAATAAGGCTGTCATCCAGCGGGAGCTCATCAATACTGCTGTTTAATAACTCTTCTCTTGGCTTCAGTAAATAAGAACCTTCTTTGTAATTGATCTCCTTAACAATATAGTTCTTATTAAAAATGAAAATAATATCAGGTATACTATGAAATGCCTGGTGAATATGTGTATTTTGCTTAAAAAGTTCCTGTAAATATTCTAATTTCTCAGAATGATCTAAAAGAAATGTCAATACAGATTTATCCGGTAAATTATTAGATAACAAAATAAAATTCTTAATTTTTGCAAGACGTGTTGTTTTTAACGTTGCAAAAAAATTCAAATTATGATCGTTTTTATTACTATGGCTGTTTTCAAAATATGAATAATCATAATATTTCAAAACAAAAAATCCGAATTTAAGCTTATTGATGATTTCTTTTGAAGAGTATTCAAATAATTTTTCAAAAGCAGGATTACAGTACTTTATAGTATCATTTTTATCTCTTACAATAACCGGATGATTAATCAGATCAAAAAGAAATGTATTTTTCTTGTCAAATACAATTTCATCATCTGATTGTAAAGGAAAAAATTTCTTATCCGGCATAAATAAACTCTATTGATGATCCTAAGCGAATTCAATATACAAAATAGACAGATATGTAGTCAAATGAAAAATTAGTCGTTAATAGGATCAACTTCCGGTTTAATCAACATATTATTATATTTAATCTCAATTCCTTGCCTGTACGTAATAATTACCAATAAAGTTCCTGTATCATCATAGTATTTCCAGTCACCTGAACGCAAACCGTAGTTATAATTTCCTTCAATACGTTTTCTTCCATTTGCATGAAACCAGGTATGCTTACCATTGGGCTGGCCATCTAAGTATTTTCCTTTGTATAATATTATACCTTCCGGAACAGAAGTATAAACCCACCAATCTGTTTCAGCACCATCCAAATATGTTCCTTTCTGAATTACATCACCAATATAATACTCCCATGGTCCTGTTTCCAAACCTTCGAAATATTCGCCTCTCACAATAACTTTACCTGTATCATTATACTCTAAATATTCACCATCAAGCTCTCCGTCCAAATAGTTTTCAACCCTGTATAATTCTCCATTTTCATGATAATATAGCCATTCACCTGTTGGAATTTGGCTTGCAGTATATTTTCCCTCCTGTTCCAAATTACCATTCTCATGATAAAACCTCCATTCCCCTACTCTATTTGAGTTTTTATATTTTCCTTCTGCCATCAGCTTACCTGAAGGATAATACTCTTTCCAGGGTCCTTGCCTTTTCCCATTTTCATCAATTATACCTTCAGCAGATAATACTCCTTCAAAAAACACATAACCTTTAAGAATATTCCCATCTTCATCATATTCGCGTCTTATGCCATCAGGTTTATCATTAAAATAACTCCCTTCAATTTTTACCTGACCATTTGCATAATAATCTCTGCGAATTTCGTATTCTTTAAGTTCCGGAGCATCTTCCTGTAATACATCATTTATATATTTTTCTATGCTTGTAAGTACGCCATTTTCATCATATCTTTTTAAGAATCCATTTTTCTTGTCATTTAGATATGTTACTTCTTCCATCAGTGTTCCATCAGTATAGAAATACTTCCACAAACCTTGTTTCAAACCATTACGATCTGTTCTATTTATTACTTCCCTGCTGATAAGAAAACCTTTTCTGTATTCTTCAATAAGAATAATTATACTGTCTTTATTATATGTAAGAGCCAAGCCATTTTCCAAACCCTCTTCAAATGGAGTGATTTTTTTCAATGATCCATCATTAAAAAAAACTTTTGTAAATCTTTCTTTAATGTCATTATTAAAATACTCTTCTATATATTCATTCTCTAAATATGTATATCTGTAGCCATTTTTACGACCATTCTTATAGTTTATTACAGACCTTTTTTTTCCTTCAACACTATAAAAAACCCATGTACTGTCAAGTTGATAATTTTCTCTGTTTCCTTCTGATTTGATTTGCCCATTTTCATAATAAGCTTTCCAATAACCGTCAGGTTTGCCATTTCGCAAATACCCTTCGGAAGATACTACACCATTTGGATATGTAAATTTCACATATTTATATGACGTATCCATCTGTGCATATGAAATCACAGATATCAAATTTATAATCAGTATTAATATAGTTTTCTTCATTTTAACTCATTTCAAGCATACGCTTCAATGGTTTATATGCTTTAGTAATCAGTTCTTCATGTAACGTAACTTCGTTGATTTCATTTTGTAAAACATGTAAAATCTTATCTAAAGTATTCATTTTCATGTATTCACAATCATTACAATTACACAATTCATCTGATGGAACAATAATAAACTCTTTATTTGGTGAATGTTTTTTCATTTGATGTAATATACCTCCTTCTGTTGCTACAATATATTTATTTTCTGAATCATTTCTTGTATAATTAAGCAATGCATTGGTAGATCCTACAAATTCAGCTATTTCCAGTATAGGAGCCTGGCACTCTGGATGTGCTATAAGGGGAATATTCGGATTATCTATTTTAAGTTTTAAAATATGATCAAGTTCTAACTGATTATGCACATGACAACTTCCATCCCATAAAACCATATTTCTGCCTGAAATATTATTTATATATGTACCCAGATTTTTATCAGGCGCAAATACAATCTTTTGATCTAAAGGTAGTTGTTCTACAATTCTTTTTGCATTTGATGAAGTAACAATAATATCTGATAAAGCTTTTATTTCAGCTGTAGCATTTACATATGTTATAACCATATGATCCGGATACTGCTTTATAAACTCTTCAAATTCCTTTGGTGGACATGAATCAGCCAATGAACATCCTGCTTGTGTATCCGGAATAAGAACTTTCTTATCGGGATTAAGTATTTTTGCAGTTTCTGCCATAAAATGAACACCTGCAAATACAATTATATCCGCATCAGTTTTTTCAGCTTCTCTGGCTAAACCTAAACTATCTCCAACATAATCAGCAATATCCTGAATTTCCGGAATCTGATAATAATGTGCAAGAATTATTGCATTTTTATTTTTCCGTAATTCATTAATATGATTAATACTGTTTTTCATTTTAAAAAATTAAAGAATTCAAAGTAATAATAAAGTCTGTGAATTGGTTAATATTTTTGTCTTTCAAAATTTGATATTTTGAGTTATTAGACTTTATTAACCAATAATAAAGCTTTATTAAAAACAAAAATACTTGTTTTATTGATATATATTGTAATTTTCAACAGTCTTTTAATAAAGTCATTGTTAATAAAAACACAACTTAAACAGATATAATTTAAGTTAATAAGTCTTTGATTTAGTGTTACTAAGTAAATACACAATTTTCTTGATTTTTTGAAAAATTCGCATATACAAAGTATCATTTTTAGAAGTCAATAAGATATTTTGTTTATTTATCTTTAATTTTCATTGTTTAATATGATGCATTGTGAATAAGTGGTTAATTCATAAAAAATGAGATACTTATATTCAAAATCATTTAAAATGTTTGTATAATATTAAAATTTCACAATGTAAAACTTATTGAAAACGAAATAAATACGTATTTTAACACTTAAATTGAAATTTGTTGATAATTTTGTAATATAAATTTTGCGAGATGAAAGTTGTAATAGCATCAGATCATGCAGGATTTCCTTTAAAGGAAGAAATTAAGAATCATTTTGCCTCCAGGATTGATTTTATTGATGTTGGAACTCATTCTGAAGACAGTTGTGATTATCCTGATTTTGCTCATAAAGCAGCTAAAGTTTTCATAGAAGGTGAAGCAGAGTGGGGGATAGCTATTTGTGGTAGTGGCAATGGAATAAATATGAGCATGAATAAGCATAAAATGATTAGATCTGCTTTGTGCTGGACAAAAGAATTATCTGAATTGGCCAGATTACATAACAATGCTAATTTTTTGGCTATGCCCGGTCGGTATATTGAAGCGAGTCTGGCATATGAAATTGTTGAAATTTTTATGACAACTGAGTTTGAAGGAGGTCGTCATGAAAGAAGAGTAAGAAAAATTTCAGATTTTTAGTTTGAGTAGTTATTCTTTATATAATGAATTTAAAACCAAAACAAAGCTTCAAAGTGAAAACAGGAAGCTTCATTCTACATTGAATAAGAGTTTAAATAATTATCAAACTAAATATTCAAGCGGTGTTGCCCAATTTTCAAATCTTGATGCATTTAGGGAAAAACTTAAATTTATTAGAACCAAAGCAGTTTTAAATCTCGAAAAAAATTTACTTCAGTTTGAAACCAATTTTATTAAAAACGGGGGAGAATTATTCTGGGCAGATACTGCCGAAGATGTATATCAAATTATTCAACATTTACTGACAGATAAAACTAATATTGTATCTGTGAAGTCAAAGTCGATGGCTACTGAAGAAATTGATTTGAATTTATTTCTGGAAAACAATGATATTCAAGTTACAGAAACAGATTTAGGTGAATATATAGTTCAGTTAAGAGATGAAAAACCTTCACATATTACAGCTCCGGCTTTGCATTTATCTAAAGAAGAAATTGCCCTTCTATTTCACGAAAATTTTAACTTGAAGCCAGACGCAAATGCTGAAGAAATTACTGAATATGTGCGCGAAATTTTACGAAAGAAATTTACTTCTGCAGAATTGGGAATAAGTGGTGCAAATTTTTTAATTGCCGATTCAGGTTCTATTGCTTTAACTGAAAATGAAGGTAATGCTTCATTGGTGACTTCATGGCCAAAATTTCATATTGCAATTGCCGGAATTGATAAAGTTATTTCAAATTATGCAGATCTTTCAATAATTTGGCCAATGCTTTCATCGCATGCAACTGGACAGAAAATTTCAGTGTATAACCATATAATATCGGGACCTCAACAAGAAGAAGAAGGTGATGGTCCGGAAAAGATGTTTGTTATTTTATTAAATAACGGGCGCGATAATTTACTTAAGGACAAGGAATTACGCCAATCTTTGCATTGTATTAAATGCGGCGCATGCTCCAATACATGTCCTGTATATAAGATTTTAAGTGGTCATAGTTATGGTTCAGTGTACAATGGACCTATTGGCTCCATAACAACTCCTCATTTGAAGGAAAACGAAAATCATTTTCATTTGTCTTTTGCCAGCAGTTTATGTGCAAAATGTTCCGAAATTTGCCCGGTTAAAATACCTTTAGATGAATTATTACTCTATAACAGGGCATTAGCAGTAAAAAATGAAAAAATTCCCAAATCTGAAATACGTTCAATTAAATTATTAACCCGAATCTTAAAATCCCGCAAGAGAATGAATATGGGATCGGCCGGTATTAGAAAGCTTGTGTTTAAAATTGTTTTCCGAAAAAAATGGGGTGTATATCGGGCCAATCCTGATTTTCCGAAGCAAAGTTTTAATAAAATAAAACGAAAACAGCAATTATTGTGAGAATCGGTATTAAAGAAATCGTTTCACAATACTCATTACTGACGAAACGTATGAAGATCCGAAAAGATTCACATGAATGAGCAGGGGATAGAGGTTAAAAAGATCTGTTCTTTCTTGCCACCCGGGTTCTAGTGGAAAAGATTCATTATAATAGTGGTAAAATTCGGGTGCAAATGTCCCGAAAAGCCGACTCATAGCCAGATCTGACTCTCTGTGTCCAAAATGTGCCGCCGGATCATAAATACAAGCATTTCCTTGATTATCAATCATATAGTTTCCTGTCCAGAGATCTCCATGTATTAAAGAAGGCGTTTCACGTGGAACATCGGCATTATATCTGCCGTAGAGCTGTGTTATTTTGGTTATGTCAGATGAGTTTATCAGATTTCTGTCGTATGCGAGTTTAATTTGGGGTTCAAGTCGTTCAGAAATAAAAAAATTGGAAAAATCGATGTGGCGCTTATTTGATTGGGGAAGAGAACCCATGTAATTATTATGATATAATCCAAAAAACGATGAACTTGTTTTGTGCATGGATGAAAGTCCTTTGGCAAAGTTTTTCCAAAAATCTCTTTTCGGGTGACCATTTTCAATGAATTCCATGAGTAAAAATGAAGTGCCTTTAATTTCACCGCATAATAATGGTTTGGGAATTCTGAGAGCGGGGGAGTGTGTTCTCATAAGCTCTAACCCTTTAAATTCTGCTTCAAACATATTTGGATGTCGCCGGGCATCATTCCACTTTAAAAAAAAATCTCCTTCATTTGTATGTACGCAGGCAGCCATGTTGATATCGCCGCCGAATATACGTTCCTGCCCAAGAATTTTTATTCCCGTAAAATGCTGTTGAAGGTGTTTTTGAAGCAGTTCGAAATTCATAATGGTAAAAGTAAAAAATAAAGGTGATTGAGCGTAGTCGAAATCACCTTTATTCTAAAAATAGATATGTGATACTAATAAAGAAGCCTTTGATAAACTCTTCTATTAGCATAAACCTCTTTAGCCACCTTTGCTATTATTTGTGTTGTTGCGGTATGGTTTTCTACCACCTTTTCCTTGTGGCCTCTTCCCATAATTCTTACTGTATGGCTTTTTATTTCCACTTTTCTTTTTAAACCTTGGTTTTATTTCCGGTGGCGGCCCTAGTTCTCTAGGTAAGGTCAAACGTGGAACTTCTTGTTCAATAAGACGCTCAATTCTTCTGAATTTGTGAAATTCATCAGCTGTAACGAGTGTTAATGCCTCACCACGGGCATTTACTCTGGCTGTTCGGCCAATGCGGTGCACATAATCTTCTGCATCGTGCGGAATATCGAAATTGATCACCATATTGATTTCCTTGATATCAATTCCTCGGCTCATTACATCGGTAGCCACCAATATGCGTATTTGCCTTGCCCTGAAACCTTGCAGAACTTTTTCGCGTTCATCCTGTTCAAGATTTGAGGATATACCTTTTGCATCGAGACCTATTTTGCGCAATGATCGTACTATTTCACTCACTTTACTTTTTGTAGAAGTAAAAACTAAAATGCTTTCGTAATGCTTTCTTTGCTTTAATTCGTGCTGAATAAGCGGTATTTTTTGATTCTCGAAAACTATGGCTGCTTTCTGATCAATGTTTTCAGCAGGCTTACTTAATGCCAGGTTTATTTCTTCGGGATTATGCAATATTTCACGCGCAAGTTTACGGATGCTTTCGGGCATGGTAGCGCTGAACATTAGATTTTGTCTTTGTTTAGGTAGATGTTCGGCAATTTTTCTGATATCATCTACAAAACCCATATCAAGCATTTTATCGGCCTCATCCAATATGAAATGTTTTACGGAACTAAAATCAACATAACCCATATTAAGGTGTGAAATTAGCTTTCCGGGTGTAGCAATAATAATATCGGTACCAGACGTAAGTGCTTTTTTTTGTGCTTCCCAGCCAAGTCCGTCACCGCCGCCATATATAGCAATACTCGAAGCATTGGTAAAATAGGCAAAACCTTGTATTTCTTTCTCAATTTGCAGGGCTAATTCCCGCGTGGGGGCTATGATTAAGGTATTGCAACCACGGTTTTCTTTTTGTGCAATTTTATGCAAAACCGGCAATACAAAAGCAGCTGTTTTTCCTGTTCCGGTTTGGGCACAGGCTATAAGATCACGATTTTCAAGAATAATGGGAATAACCTTTTCCTGCACCGGGCTGGCATTTTCAAAACCCATATAATCTATGGCCGTAAGTAATCGATCGTCTAATTTAAGTTCGGCAAAAGTCATTGAAGTATTTTAAGTTTTGCAAAGGTAGGGTTTCTGAAATTATTGTTTTTATAATTCGTAAAATTTAAAATCACTTTCGTAAAAAACATCTGAAATACCCCATTATATTTAAAATATTTGTGCATATATGATCAGAAAATATCATAGAAAGAAAACTCAGTGTTAAGGTTTTGTAAAACACCCATGGGGGTAAAGATATAATCCACTGAATTTTAAATAAATAATAACAAATTAAATTTGAACTTGCTTTTCTGGATTTCATATCTTAGGGAACAAAAAATTTACCACCATGTACAGTACAAGTAATTTATTATCGAATCCCGGCGTAATTGCCATGATTGTAATTCTGGCCTTAATGCTTTTTGTTTTTGTTCCGCTTATGATAAGAAGAGCCAGGCGTCAACGAAAAAGAGCAAAAAATTATTTACCGGATCTTCTGGCCCGAACCGGTTTAAAACAAGACGGCAATATTTTGTCGGGCACATATCGTGGTTTTCCCACAAAAGTAAGTTTTGGGGTAGGGTATAATTATGCCGAAATTGGTTTCGAAGCCATGAAAGGAATGGCTGGAGGACGTGCAGATTTTCACGGTAGAAATATGGTTTGGCAAAAGATTTATATTGAAATTGATCTTGGTGTGGATGTGAATTCTATTATTCTGAAGGAAAAAGTGGGTGTGCTTCGTACGGATCAATGGATTATGGATAAGATTGCCGGCAGAGAAGTAAATCTACCGGAAATTAAAGAGCTGAAGGGAATGCTTAAACGTGTAAGAATTTTCAGTGAAGATAATGCGTTGGCATCAAAAATGGCTTCAGACAATCAATTAAGAGAATTGTTAAGTAATTGGCACTATCTCGATGTAGCTGCAGTTGGCAATAAAGTCAACTTCAAACTCGACGATGTAATGGTAACGGCCACATATGAAAACCGCCTTACCAAGCCCGATCATGTTATTCAGGCGCTTGATATAGCTGCGCGTGTTGCCGAGTTATCTGTGAATTAAATTCTTGGTTTTTATCTGGGATTGGTATCTGCGCCAACAGCATCCAAGAGGGATTGTGGAACATCAACTCCCTCGTCTTTCGCTTTTAGCAGATATAATTTGGAATTTTCTACATCGTCCAGAAAATAATAGATGAGCCCTATGATATAATGTGCATCCATAACATATTTGCTTTCCATCGCTTTGTAAATATCTTCTGCAATTAATGCATCTTTTAATGCGGCATCATACTCTTCGATAAATATATACATACGTGCCCTACCGTAATATCCTTCCGGATTTGATTCATTTTGAGCAATAAGTTTGGTATATATGTCTATAGCTTCTTCATACCTTTTTTGTTTTTCGTACACTACTCCAAGGTTTTGCAGAGCCATATCGCCTTCAGGATATAATTGTATTGATATTTGATAATACTTTGCAGCACTGTCAAGTTCACTCATATGTCTGTATGTAAGGCCCAGATTATCATAGGCTTCCACAAATTCGGAATCTGCCTCTATACTTAGTTTATAGTATTTTTCGGCCTGAATGAGTCTGCCTTTATCAAAATAGTAATTGCCTTTTTCAAAATACTCTGCTGCAGTATCGTTTTCTGTATAATTATAATTATCTGAAGGAATTACTCTTTCTGTTTGAGCTTGTGTTTGTAATGAAATGAATATTAGAATAATAAGACTTGAAAAAATGTGAAAATGCTTCATTTTATTTGAATTTCATGTTTGCTAAGGTATTACAATTAATAACGAAAATCAATTATAAATAAGTATAGAACAAAACAATTGACGAGATTCAATATAAAAGTAAATCAAAAAATCATACATTTGTTTAATCGACTATTAATTTTAAAAATGATTATTATGAAAAAAACGTTTCTTTTTAGTTGTCTCATTTTTATGACTGCCACAATATTATTTGTATCATGTGGTTCCAAAACAAAAACAGAGATTCCTGATGCTTCGGGCGAAGAATTGGTAAATCAATTGTGGACAAATCTTCAAAATGCTGATACTGCTGCTGATAATAGTTTTATGGCTGATGGATTTCAGGCCGTTCATGAAGACGGAGCAAATGATAAAGCTGCCGAGTTAGAACTTATAGCAGGGCTTAATATAGACTCTTACACTATTTCTAATTTAATATGTACACAAAACAATGATGTTATTGTTGCAACATATATTGTCTCGGTAGAAGAAACCATTGAGGGCCAACGTCTTTCAAAGGATCCGGCTGCCCGGATGAGTGTTTTTATGGTTGAAGAAGGAAGCTGGAAATGGATTTCTCATGCCAATTTAAAACCTTTAGAGAACGAAGTTCCAGTAACTGAAGAAACTGATAGTATTCAGTAATGCTGTTTTATGAATCAGAATAACAACTCAAATTTGAGATAATGCAATAATTCTCATTTTAATTTGTTCTACCCTAAAATACTATCTTTGCACAAATATTCTACTATTATGCGATCAATACTTGTTTTTTCACTGATCAGCTTTTTTACAATTTCACTCCTTGCACAGGAAAATTCAAAAGTGAACACGGTAAAACATGGTGATAATTTTCCGGTTTTTGGCCTGAAAAATAATCTTGTTTATGAAAATTTTGAATCCGGTGTTTTTCCACCGGCCGGCTGGACTGTTATTGCTGATTCTACTCCGCAAACCTGGGACACTGCATCATACGACCCTCATTCAGGATCTTTTTATGCGCATTGTTTGTATGACGATTCTTTAACTGGTGTTCAAAATGAATTTCTTATTAGCCCGGTAATGGATATGCGCGGTGTTACTTCCGCTGTTCTTACGTTCTATTTTCAGTTTTCAAGATACTGGGGAATAACTCCTTACGATAATTATGATTTATATGTTTTTGCCAGTATTGACAGCGGTATGACTTTTCCAGACACTGTTTGGCATGAACTTGATACAGATACTTCTGCGTGGACTAGTTTTCAATGGGTTATGGCTCAGGTAGATTTGGCTGACTATATTGGAGATTCGACTTTTGCACTGGCATTTGTTTATTATGGATACGATGGTGCCGAAGCTGCACTTGATGATATTCTAGTACAAACTGCCGGAGCTATTGATGAGACTGAGAAAGAAATAAGAGTGTATCCAAATCCGGCTCAGGATGTGCTCAATATTGAATCAGAACAATATTATCAATTTGTTGAACTTACTGATATAAATGGCAAAATCTTATTATCAGAAATTGGTGAGTTTAAAAACAAAACTATTAGCCTTGATGGTATTTCCTCGGGAATTTATTTTCTGACACTGAAATCTGAAGATTTTGTATACAGTAAAAAAATACTGATTCGAAAATAAATGATTCAATAAGATATTAAAAACCCCGGAACATTGTTCTGGGGTTTTTTCTTCGCCTTTTGATTGGTTTACACATAATCACTACTCCTGAGAAACCAATCATGTTTACTCTGGTATATTTTCGGCTCAATATTGACTGAATGAATTAAAGAATCGTGTTTCTTCAGCAGTTTCACCATCGCTTCTGTTCACAACAAGCATGTAATAATACATGTTTCCGATGAAAGCAAATCTGTAGTGATAGCGGGCTCCGCTTTTCGTTCCGATAAGATCCTTAGCTGTTGTACCACCAATGTTTACTGATATTACCTGTGGATTAGTCAGTTTGGTTTTGTATGAATTAATTTTACTATTAATTGTTTCGCTTCGTTTACTGCTGGTTACATCATACTTATACTCGGTGACTCGTACCTGATATGTATGGCCGGAATGACTTAATGTATAATCGTAATAACCATAATACTGGTCACCGCTTGTTTCTTCATTGGGTGCTACAGGAAACTCTAGTCTGAGATTTGCTTTAGAAGAAGCAACTTTATACCAGTCAGAATTATCAACTGCTTCTCCGGTTTTAAATATTGCTGTTGTAGTTACTTCAAAAGCATCGCCATATGTTCTGAGAGCTACAGCCAGAGACTGTCCGTCAGGGCTGAACTTTAAACCGTTAATATCCGGGCCGTGTTTGTCCATGCTTTGTACGAGTGAGCCAGTGCTTACCTCCCACATTTTAAAAACGCAACTATGATCCATTCCTGCGCCAACAATATATTTGCCGTCAGGACTAAAGTCAACCGTAAGCACATAGCTTTCAAGTCCGCTTAAAGAGTGTACCTGATTGCCATTACTTGTATTCCAAATGGTGATTTCATCTTTACTTCCACCTGCAATATATTGTCCGTCAGGGCTATATCCTAAAGAATTAATATCCAGACTATGAGGAATATATCTGTATTTATTTCCCGTAGAGACATCGTAAATCACAATTCCGGTTGATTCGTTGGCAAAACCGGCAGCTACGTATTTACCATCCGGGCTGTATGTTAAACACATAGGCAGCGAAGAATTACTCCCCTGAACAAATAGTGTTTTGACTTTTGCTTTAGTATCAGCATTATAAATTACTATGGCCTGTTTGTTATTAGGCAGGGCTCCAACAACAGCAAAATCATTATTCACCGGGCTGAAGCAAATATCTTCAACTGAATAAAAGTCTTTAATTGTATAAACAACCTGAAGGTTTTGAGCATTGTGAACTCTGATATTTTTATTGGAATAACCACCAGAAACCAAAAGAGATCCATCATTATTAAGTGAAATATTGTGGATATTTCCATTGTTTTCGTCAGTAAATGAAAACAACTGTGATCCATTATCACCATTAAAAGCAATAATCTGATACGCACCACCACAACTGTAGAGTATTTTCCCATCCGGGCTGAATTCTACATCGTTAACTGTTGTTCGGTGGCCCTTGCATTCGGTATAACTACTGGAAAATTGCAGGTGTTGTGCAAAAACGGAAGAAATTCCCGCAACCAATAGAAATGAAAAGATAAAACGTATGGTTTTCATGATCAAAGTATTTTTGTGTAAAGGTAAAAAATGATTTGCCAAAACTGTACCCAATGATACAATTTTGCAATTCAATTTGACAAAATTCGTAAATCTTTACAAGTTTTATTGAGTGTAAAGCCCTGGCATTAAATAAATAAGACTAATTATTCTACTGTAACTGACTTTGCAAGATTTCGGGGCTGATCAACATTACAACCACGCATAACAGCAATATGATATGCGAGTAACTGTAATGGAATAGTGGCGAGAATCGGAACTAAAAACTCTTCGGTTTCCGGAATTTCTATAACGAAATCACTAAGTTCTTTCACTTGAGTATCACCCTCAGTTACAATAGAAATAATTTTTCCTTTACGGGCTTTAACTTCCTCAATATTAGAGAGTACTTTTTCATAAGTACCTCTGTTGGTGGCAATAACTACAACAGGCATTTCTTCATCGATGAGGGCAATTGGTCCGTGTTTCATTTCAGCTGCGGGATATCCTTCTGCATGTATATAACTTATTTCTTTAAGTTTTAATGCGCCCTCTAGGGCAACAGGATAATTATAGCCTCGACCAAGGTAAAGGAAGTTACGGCTATCTTTGAAGAGTTCGGCAATTTTAATTATTTTCTCTTCTGTATTGGAGAGAATTGTTTTGATTTTATCCGGTATACGTTGTAATTCATTTAAAAACTGAACGTATTTTGACTTGTTTATGTTTCCTTTTTGGTGCCCAATCATTAAAGCCATCATTGTCAAAATAGTTACCTGAGCTGTAAAAGCTTTTGTGCTGGCTACACCTATTTCGGGACCGGCATGAGTATATGACCCGGCATCGGTAGTACGTGCGATTGATGAGCCAACTACATTGCATACACCAAGTATAGTTGCTCCTTTCGCTTTTGCCAATTGTATGGCAGCCAGTGTATCAGCCGTTTCACCTGATTGCGAAATAGCGATTACTATATCATTTTCATTAATTACCGGATTCCGATATCTGAATTCACTAGCATACTCTACTTCACAATTTGTTCTTGACAGATCTTCAAAAAGATACTCACCCACCAATCCAGCATGCCATGATGTACCACAACCAATAATAATAATGCGGTTTACACTGGCAAGTTTTTGTACATAATCAATAATTCCACCCAGAGAAATAACACCCTTTTGCAGACTTAATCTTCCGCGCATGCTATCGTGAACAGAGTTGGGCTGTTCATTTATTTCCTTCAGCATAAAATGCGGGTAACCACTTTTTTCCAGTGCAGATAAATTAAGTTCAAGTTTTTGAATATATGGGTTTTTATCCTTGTCTTTTATGGTTTTAAGTTTTAGCTCTTCACCCCGTTTAATGATGGCAATTTCTTCATCTTCGAGATAAACAACTTTTTTGGTAAATTCAACGATAGGTGTTGCATCTGATGCAATAAAAAACTCTTCGTCTCCAATACCAATAACAAGAGGGCTGCCTTTTTTAGCAGCAATGAGCATGTCGGGGTGATCTTGTGAAATAATAACAATGGCATAAGCCCCAATAACCTGACTTAAAGCAAGTTGCACTGCTTTTTCGAGCTCAACATTTTCATTCACCATAATATCTTCAATCAGGTGAATCAGAACTTCAGTATCGGTAGTACTGTGAAATTCGTAACCCCGATTAATAAGCTCTTCTTTTAGTGTTGAATAGTTTTCAATGATACCATTGTGAATAATGGCAAGTTTTTCCGAAGGTGAAAAATGCGGATGTGCATTAATAATATTAGGTTCGCCATGAGTGGCCCAACGAGTATGTGCAATACCTACATTTCCTGTCAGATCTTCAGTTTTTATGCTGTCTTCAAGTTCGTGAACTTTTCCCTGTGCCTTGAAAACACGTACAGATCCATTTAGTAAAGCAACTCCGGCACTATCGTAACCCCTGTATTCGAGTCGGTGTAAACCGTTTATTAATATCGGATACGCCTGTCTTGGCCCTATATATCCTACAATTCCGCACATAAAAACTGATTTTAATTCACAATAGTGTAAGCAATGTCAAGCTTCATTTTAGATGATAAATTTCCTGGTCCGTTTAAAATTACTCTGTTTCCGCGAACAGAAGAGCCGGAAACCATTAGATACAGACCGAAATTTTCTTCGTTACCGATAATCAAATCCTGAATATATCGGGTAAGAGAAAATGTATATGCTTTCAAATCTTCGTCATATATTCCCCCAAACGATGATTCGGAATAAATTTGATCAGGCAGAAACTGAAGTTCGCCTTCTTCATCAAGTTTTGCAAGAGTGAGTGTGACAGGTCTTTCGTAAATAGGTTCAAAAAAATCTGATTCATCAACCGGAATAACTAAAGTAGCTTTGTTGATTACAATGGTACTGAGAATATCCATATCTTCAATGCCCGGGAATTGAATAAAAATTTTACTACCGGCCATAGGTTGAAGATAAAGCTTATCTTGTCCCAATGCTGTGTCGCCACCCATTTGTGCAATATAATTGGCTTCTGCTCCCGAAAAACTATAATGATTGAAATAATTGTATCTCGCACAAGCAGAATTGATTTCAAAAACATAGTCCAGTGTATCCGTATCAGTGCGATAATACATAGTAAGACATGTTGTTGTAGCTAACATATCAAATGAAATAAGAGAGCCACCAGATATATTGGTTGAAGGCACAACACAAATACCATGGAAGAAGTCTTCAAAAGTAGTGTTATCTGAAAGATAACCCATATCAGCAGCTGCAACAAAATCCTTGGCAAGATTCTTATCCAGCGTAATACGTACTTGTGGCTTTTTGATATCATTACCAACAGGAACACTATCTTCCGGTGCAGGAACAAAGGTTTTGCTCCCCAACAAACGCCCCGTGTTGAATGGCATATTGCTATAATATGCACTGTCAATATAGAGCTGATCATCAAGTTGATACACAGAAAGTGTTGTGCGGTTATTGGTTTTATTGTTCACATATACGTCATAATACTCAAGACTAAGCACCAATGAATCAATGATGACATTATTTCCAAATGTTACATCTTCTTCTGACAAACGAATTTGTGAGCAAAATGCAGCGTATACCGGCCCAAATACAGGATCTACATAATATCCTGCCAGGTTTCTTGAGGTTTCATCTGTACGAACACTATCTTCACGATCCGAAAAGGCAATAATCGGAATGGTGTCAATATGTTCAACATCAAGTAAATCAGAGGGTGGTTGTATGTCTAAGCCCAGCTGATCATCACTTTCACAAGAGATCATCAAAAATCCGATCAGAAGTATTATCAGGCTGGTTTTAATCAGTTTTACCAACATAGAATGCGTCACGTTTCTTTATTTAAGGGTGTAAAAGTACTGAATAAACTGCAAATGAAGATAAAAATTGTGTGAGCATCGGTATTGGAATTATTAATTCAATAATTCTTTAAGTGCTTTGTTGTTGATTCAACATTTATGATACAATTTCATGCACGGAATTTTACTAATTTTGCCATCAAACAAAGAAAGCATGAGTGAAGATATTTTTAAGAAGATTATTTCACACGCAAAGGAATATGGCTATATATTTCAGTCGTCGGAGATTTATGATGGGTTGAGCGCTGTATACGATTACGGACAATACGGTTCTGAACTGAAAAACAATATACGCAATTACTGGTGGAAAAGCATGGTGCAGCATCACGAAAACATAGTTGGAATAGATGCTGCAATTTTTATGCACCCAACAACCTGGAAAGCTTCGGGTCACGTTGATGCCTTTAATGATCCTATGATAGATAATAAGGACAGCAAAAAACGCTATCGCGCAGATGTTTTAATAGAGGACTATGCAGAGAAACAAAGGCAAAAGGCTGAAAAAGAGATCACAAAAGCCAAGAAGCGTTTTGGGGATGATTTTGACGAAAAGCTCTATCGTGAAACCAATCCTCGCGTAAAAGGATATCTTGATAAAGCCGATGAGGCTATTGATAAAATGGTAAAGAGTCTTGAAGCTGACGATCTGGCTGCTGTAAAACAACTTATTGAAGACCTTGAAATAGCTTGTCCGATCAGTGGTTCGAGAAATTGGACTGATGTTCGACAGTTTAACCTCATGTTTGATACTAAAATGGGATCACTTAGTGAAGGTGCCGACAAGATATTTCTGCGCCCGGAAACCGCTCAGGGTATCTTCGTTAATTTTCTCAATGTAATGAAGACGGGTCGCATGAAAGTTCCGTTTGGAATTGCACAAACCGGAAAAGCTTTCAGAAATGAAATTGTTGCCCGTCAGTTCATCTTCCGCATGCGTGAATTTGAGCAGATGGAAATGCAGTTTTTTGTGAAACCCGGAACTGAAATGGAATGGTTTGAGTTTTGGAAGGAACAACGAATGGAGTGGCACAAAAAAATGGGATTTCCGGAAAGCAAATACCGTTGGCATGATCACGATAAATTGGCTCACTATGCCAATGCAGCTACTGATATTGAATTTGAATTTCCATTTGGATTTAAAGAACTGGAAGGTATTCACAGTCGTACCGATTTCGATTTGGGTGCACATCAGAAATACAGTGGTAAGAAATTACAGTACTTCGATCCGGAATTGAACGAAAACTATGTTCCTTATGTTGTAGAAACATCTATTGGCCTCGATCGTACTTTCCTGGCGGTGTTTAGTCACTCTTTACAAGATGAAAAGCTTGACGATGGTTCTGAGCGCACAGTTTTGAGATTACCAAAATTCCTGGCTCCAATTAAGGCGGCTATTTTACCATTGGTGAAAAAAGACGGAATGCCCGAAATGGCCCGAAGAATTTTTGATGATCTGAAAAATGATTTCATGCTTCAGTATGATGAAAAAGATGCCATTGGTCGTCGCTACCGCCGTCAGGATGCTATTGGAACTCCGTTTTGTATTACGGTTGACAATGAGTCGCTTTCTGATAATGCAGTAACAATACGCGAGCGAGACAGTATGAAACAAGAACGAATTGCTATTGATAAACTGGCGGCATATCTGTTTGAACAACTTAAATACTAACCTTTAAAACAATTAGTATGGAAACCAAAGACAAAGTTTTTGAAACGATGAAAAAGGCAGATAAACCATTATCAGCCGGACAAATAGCCGATATTAGCGGCCTCGACAGAAAAGAAGTAGACAAAGCGATGAAAGATTTGAAAAAGGACGAAAGAATTGAGTCGCCAAAACGCTGTTATTGGCAGCCTAAGAAGTAATACTTCTTTCATCAATTTATAAACGATGTTATCCTTAGCTTGTCGAAGGGTAACATCGTTTTGTATATTCCATAAAATACGCAAAGGAAAAATGTGTTATTTTTACACTACTCATTGAGACTGTTATTATGAAAAAATCTTATCAGGGCTTTATATACGGAGCATTACTTGCAATTGGCGTAATGCTTGGATATCTTCTTTCCGGTGGAAAATCCATACAGACTAATCAGAACTATGAATCGGAAGAGAAAATTTCTGAAGTAATATCTTTCTTGCTTGATAATTACGTTGATAGTGTTGATCATGAAGTTTTGATTCAGGATGCCATTACCGGAATGCTCGAAAAGCTTGATCCACACTCTGTATACATAACAAAGGAAGAATTTGATGCAGTAAATGATCCGCTGATGGGTGAGTTTGAGGGAATTGGTGTTCAGTTTCGTATTGAACGGGATACTATTGTGGTCATTGATCCTATTCCCAACGGACCAAGTGATAAAAAAGGTGTTTTACCCGGTGACCGCATTGTAACTGTTGATGGTGAAAACGTGGCTGGAATTGGAATAGAGAATGAAGATGTTTTGCGGTTGCTGAAAGGAGAAAAAGGCACAAAAGTAATGGTGGGTATTTATCGCCGTGGTGTACATGGAATCACAGAATATGAAATTATTCGCGATGTTATTCCGCTGAACAGCCTTGAAGCTGCATTTATGATAGATAGTAAAAATGCCTATATAAAGTTAAACTCATTTTCTGCCACTACTTATGAAGAATTTAGAGTAGCTGCACTATCACTTCGTGACAGGGGTGCAATAAATCTGATTCTCGATCTGCGTGATAATGGTGGTGGTTTTTTAAGTGCTGCAGTTGACATTGCAGATGATTTTCTGCTGAAAGGTCAAACCATTGTATATACAGAGGGTTTGCACAGAAAGAAAAAGAACTATAAATCCCGTGGTAACGGAATATGGGAGGATGGACAGATAGTAGTGTTGGTAAATGAGTTTTCAGCATCAGCCAGCGAGATTCTGGCAGGAGCTATTCAGGATAATGATCGTGGCTTTGTTGTGGGGCGTCGTACTTTTGGAAAAGGCCTTGTGCAGGAACAAATAGACCTTAAAGACGGATCGGCTATGCGAATTACTGTAGCCAGATATTATACTCCTTCTGGTCGCTGTATCCAAAGACCTTATGATAAAGGGGCAGAAGAATACTATCTTGATTTTTATAAAAATCTAATGCTAGATGATTCTGCTGCCTGGGAATATAATAATGCTAAAAACGATTCACTGAAATATACAACTCTGAATGGCAGAACTGTTTATGGCGGCGGTGGCATTATTCCCGACTCTGTGGTAATGAAAGATTTTTTAATGCCTACCGGTATTCGTACCGAGTTATTTGGATCCGGAAAGCTGTTTCAGGAAGTATTTGACTTTGTTGATAATAACAGACATGAATTGAATGCAAGATATCCAAATGTGCAAGTGTTCATGGCGGCCTTCACTGTTCCGGGATCTTTATACTCAGCAATTACATCAGGTATGAAATCCGATATTTCACCTTCAGACGGTAAAATAATTAGGCACTTTATTAAAGCCAATGTGGCCAGAGAAATGTTTGACTATGAAGCGTATTATCGTGTAACCTTATCAGATGATGAAGTGATAAAAACAGCTTTGTATTTATTGAGATAACTTCTCGTCGGGAGAGTAAAGAAACTAAGGAACTACGGATTAAAATTAAACAGTTTTAATTACTCAACCGGAGCAACGGCAATACTATCCACGCCGACGGAATCATTATTCAGAAAATCATTGGCAGCATCTACGGAACTGTTAATTGAAGTATCGCTTTTTATGGAATCGTCGAAATTATTCATTTCGTCTTTTTCTTCTTTGGTCATGCCACCACATGAAGCCAGTAAAAACGCAAGAGATGCTAATACAAACAGGTTTTTCATGGTATAAAGCTTTGTACAAAAGTAAGATTTTTGATTTGTCTTCACAAATTCCATCGTAAAACGAAATTAATCTCAAAAAATTGGCTGTTTACCACAAAAATGCACCTGAATACTTATTTCTTCCGTACATTTGTAAAAAAAATGAGCATGAAAAAATCACTTGTTGTTTTGAGTATAATATTGCTGTCTGTTTCGTCAATAGCACAGCAAATTACATTAAATCAGCTCACCGGAGTTGAAAACAAAAATGCAGTTCCGGTAAGAAACGTGAATGCAATTGTTCAGGTATTGGATTCAACCATAGACTATGTTTATAATAGTGGATGGGAATTTACCGAAAAGGAAATTACTACTGTTCGTCACTGGGAAAGCGGTTTTCCGTATGAAAAAATCGCATATTTTTATGATGCTGGCGTCTGGAATGAATTTATCAAATATCACCTGGAATGGTATGACAGTGTGATGTATAAAATGTATACTGTTTTACCATGGAATTCTTTTTTGCTTGACTGGGGAAACGATACAATAATGCATTATTGTTTTACAAATTATGAAAGCACACAGCTTGGGATGATGTATAATGATATCAGCTTCATGATGGCATATGATTTCAATACAAATCAGCTTACAGGTGGCGGGAAAATAATTCCGGTAATGTATAACGACACTTTATATGAAAAGTATTATGTTTATGATTATAACGATGCAAGTGGTATTTGGGAGCCCGGAGCAAAATATCAGTTTACATATACTACCGAAGGCCTTGTTCAAACTTTATTACATCAGGATTACAATAGTGCAACATCGTTATATGAAAATGTAGATCACAAATTTTTTGCATATTCTGGAACCGACAAGCTTATTGAGGTCAACCAAAACTGGATTACGGACCATTGGGAAAATGATTCAAAAATTGAGTATACATACAATGCCAGTAATCAAAACGAATATAAAATATCTTATACATGGGACAATGTAAATGATGAATGGGATATAGTTGATCGCCATGTGTATACATATTCGGGAAATGATTTGACTATTGACGCATATCAGGTTTATAATGGTTCATCGTATAATAATTCTTATCGCCTTGTGTATACATATGATGGTAATGGAAATGTTCTAACGCGCAGGCAGGATTTGTATCCGGGCTCTTGGGAGTACAATTCACTTCTTGAATATACTTATAACTCAAACAATGACAGACTTACTTTAAAGTCAAGTAATTGGATTGGAGGGGCCTGGGTGAATTCATATTTGTACACATATACTTATAATTCAAATTTTGATCTTACAGAACAGTTATATCAAACCTGGAGTGGCAGTGCCTGGGTAAATGTTGACAAGTATGAAAACACTTATGATGCCTATTATAATAGAACCGAACATGTATTTTCTACCTGGAGTGGCAGTGCCTGGGAATATGATAATAAAACAGAGTATTACTGGTCACAATACGATGCCAATGGAATAAGCGAGTTATTCAATAGTTCTATGAATGTGTTTCCCAATCCAAGTAGTGGTTTGATTAATATTGATCAGGTTGATGACCATTTCAATATGCTTTCTGTATATGATGAAAGCGGTAAAATAGTCATGACAAAAGAGATTAATGGTCATCATGAAATGATCAACCTGAAACAATTTGGAACAGGTATTTTCATAATTACTCTCAGTAACGAGTTTGGTGAGTCTGAGTCAAGGAAACTGATGGTGTATTAGATGAATAATTGAACTTTAAAAAGCTCAGGTTAAAATAATTGTTTTTACAAAAAGTCTATTATAGCCTGTTCGGCTTCATGTATAGCTTCTTCAAGGTCATCGTTAATTATAACGGAGTCAAATTTTGATTCAAAACTCATTTCGAATCCTGCTCGTTCAAGACGTTTTTGAATAGATTCTTCAGTTTCGGTTTTGCGATCTCTGAGTCTTTGCTCCAGTGCTTTCATCGAAGGTGCCTTAATAAAGACAGACAGTGCCTTATCTCCAAGTATTTCTTTGAGCCGAACTCCGCCTTTAACGTCTACGTCGAACATAATAGCCATGCCTTCATCCCATATTCTGCGACACTCAGATTTTAAGGTGCCGTAATAGACATTTTCATACACTTCTTCCCATTCGAGAAAATCTCCGGCATCGATTTTTGCCCGGAACTCTTCGGCCGTCAAAAAGAAATAATCTTCTCCGTCTCTTTCATGCTTCCGCGGCTCTCTGCTGGTTGCCGATATACTGAAACCCAAGGGTAACCCCAGTTTCATCAGGCGATGTACAATAGTTGTTTTTCCGGAGGCGCTGGGTGCTGAAAAGATAATTGCCTTTTCCATTACAGAATGTTTAAAACCTGTTCTTTGATCTTTTCCAATTCATCTTTCATTTCCACCACAAGTTTTTGAATTTCAAAATGCGCCGCCTTATTACCCAGGGTGTTTATTTCCCGGCCCATTTCCTGTGCAATGAAACTCAGTTTTTTCCCGGTTCCATCGCTGTTGGCTTCTTTTATTGTTTGATTAAAGTACTGAATATGTTGCGCCAGCCTTACTTTTTCTTCGGTAATATCTGCTTTTTCAAGGTAATATACCATTTCTTCTTCGAAACGTGCAGGATTATAGTCTTGATTCTGAGGGAGTTTTTCCAGTTCTTTTACAATTTTATTTCGCTGGTATTCAATACGTTCTTTTTCATATTCCGGAATATGAGATAACTTTTGTTCAATGATAGTAGCGTGATTAATGAGGGTTTTTTCAAGGGCGGCACCTTCTTTTTTTCGAAAATCCATACACTCATTTACAGCAGTTAAAGTACAGTCTTTCAATACAAACCACTCCTCTTCATTTAGTTCATCTGATGATGGAATAACCACGTCCGGCATTTTCAAAACAAGGCCAAGCAAGTCATCGTTTGATTTCATACTCATCTTTTCACTAAGGTTTTTCAACTCTGAATGATAATGAAGTGCTTTTTGGTGATCGATGGTAAAATTACCGTTTCCTTCTATGGTTTCGGCATTAATCAGGACGTCTATTTTTCCCCTTTTCAGAATATTACAGGCTAGTTGTCGAATTTCCTGTTCTTTCTCACGATATCGCTGAGGTAATTTAATGTTCTGGTCACATTGTTTGCTATTCAGTGTGCGCACCTGAACAGTAATGAGAACATCATTTCCTTCCTTTTGTGATTTGCCGTATCCGGTCATTGAAAATAACATAGGCCTGAAATTTTTGTAAAAGTAAAAAATTAGCACAAATAAGCTGCATTATCCTATAGAGTTTTATCTGCGACACATGGCAAAACCCGTAGCTTCTGTTAATAAAAAAAGCCCCGCATTTCTGCAGGGCTTTCTGGTAATATTTCGAAGCTTTTATTCTTCCGTTTTATTGAGAGTCATTTCGTCGATAAGGTTTTGTGCTCCTGCAAACTTATCAATAACAAAAAGTACATAGCGAATATCAACAGAAATGGTTCTTTGAACACTGGGTTCAAAGTCAATGTCACCACTCATGCTTTCCCAGTTTCCGTCAAAAGCAATACCAATAAGTTCGCCTTTACCATTGATTACCGGACTGCCTGAGTTCCCACCGGTTATATCATTATCTGAAAGGAAACAGGTATAAAGAACGCCGTCTTCAGCATAAGGGCCAAAGTCTTTTTTGGCATAAAGTTCTTTAAGTTTAGGTTCAACAATAAACTCGTCAACTTTAGGGTCTTCTTTTTCCATTACACCACCAAGTGTTGTGCGAAAATCATAATGAACTGCATCGGCAGGATAATAATCCTGAATGGTTCCGTAAGTCAGACGTATTGTACTGTTAGCATCGGGATAAAAATTACGCTCAGGTTGCATTTCACGAAGACCGGCAACAAAGAGACGGCTTCCGTTATTGATTTGATCTTCAACAGTTGAAATATTTCCATATACATCGCGTATAGCATCAACCATGCTAAGTGTGATTTGCCAACCCGGATCTTCAGCTAAAACATCATATTCAGGATTGGCCAGAAAAGCACGAAGTTTTTCTTCATTTACAAAAATGCTCTCTTCAAAAACATATTCTCCCCATGCCTGAAAACTGCCTTTGAATTTTTTACCCTGAACCTCTGCAAATACAGATGGATGTTGTTCCTGAGGGATATCATTGTAATACATTTCCATTAAAGCGATAAAGAGATCTTTATCTACCATGGCGTTATAATCTTTAAAATGACCCTCGAGATCAGCATCAAAAACAGAGGCCAAACCCTTAATACTGGCATCATATTTCTCTTTATCTTTTTTACCGGCCTCATCTTGTGCTTTAAGTGTTCCATAAAGCTGATATGCACCAAATGAGAAATAGATGAATTCAGGACCCTGAAAAACTGCTTCTTCAAGATATTTCAAAGAGAGATTAAATTTAGCAAGTTGTTTATAGCCGGCAGCAATTTCGTCAATACATCCATCATATTTTGCTTTACGCTTTTCATCCTTATTGACCCAAGCTACAAATTCGTCTTCAAGAGCTTTGCGTTCTTCATATACTTTCCAGCGCTTAAGACCTTTGCTTTGTCCAATGAAATACTTCCAGTAATTAGCAGTTTGAGCATATTTGGATGCATACTGCAATTTAATTTTTGGATCAGCATTCATGTACGAGCGGATAATATCGAGTTTTTTATCTCTGATTTTTACAACGGCCGGGTTGCTTTCATCTAGCGCCAGCTCTACACCATGTGAAGTAAGATAGCGTGTAGTTGTTCCCGGGAAGCCCATAATCATTGAGAAATCTCCTTTATGAACACCATCAAGAGAGATGGGGAAATAATATTTGGGTTTCAGAGGGATATTATCTTCGCTGTACTCAGCAGGAGATCCGTCAGGGGCAGTGTAAATTCTGAACATGCTAAAATCGCCTGTATGACGAGGCCACATCCAGTTGTCGGTGTCACCACCAAATTTTCCTATGCTTGATGGAGGAGCCCCTACCAAACGAATGTCTTTGTATGTGACATACACAAAGAGATAAAACTCGTTATTGTCAAAGAAATCTTTAACAACTACATCGTATTTACCTTTTTCTGCTGCGTCTCTTTCAATTTTCTTTTTGGCTGCAGAAATGGCTTCCTGGCGCTCGCCATAGCTCATTTCATCAGTTACGTTTTCTAGTACTTTGTCCGTAACATCGTCCATGCGAACCAGAATAGACATGCTAAGATCTTCGTTGGGAAGTTCTTCGTCCATGCTTTTTGCCCAAAATCCATTAGTCAGATAATCGTGGTCCAGCGTACTGTGTTGTTGGATAATATCGAATCCGCAATGGTGGTTGGTAAGAACCAAACCCTGTTCGCTGATAATTTCTCCTGTACAGAAAAACCCCTCTGGAACCATCATGCTGTTTCCCAGGCCAACCACAGCGTCTTTCATACTGCTGTTATTGATACTGTAAATTTCTTCGGCTGTTAATTGGAGGCCTTTTTCTTTCATGGCCTCGTAATTTTTCTCACCAAGGAACATCAAAAGCCACATTCCCTCGTCTGGGGGAGTTGTAGCAAGCATTCCTTTAACCAAAATACCCAGTAGTGTTAAAAATGCGAGTGTTCTTTTCATATCAGTTTTTATTTCAGATTATTTGCGGTTTAATTTCAATTTGAAGCACAAAAGTAGAATTTACTATTTAAATCAATGTGTTCTTGAAATATATTCTTTGTACTGAATTCAGGAATCTGTAAAGGTAATATTGTCATACATGGATTTAATTTCATCTTTTGGCGAAAAATCTACATTTGTTTTGGATTAATGAGCTTAAGTTTCTCAAGCAATTCAAAAAATGCCTTACGGAAACTATCGCCAATGGGCAACCTTTCATTAAGAACTACCACATGTGACTTCTCAATGCTTTGAATTTTCGAGAGATTGATGATATATGATTTGTGTATGCGGCAAAACTGATCGTCGGGCAGCATACTCAGCATATTTTTAAAATTAGTAAGTGTCATAATTCGAACATCAGGACACACAATACGAAGATAGTCTTTCATGCCTTCGATATAATGAATCTCGTTAAACATGACTTTTTGCATACGGTATTCGGTCTTTACAAAAATGAATTCATGTTTTGCATGATCGGGCGCGGCTACAACAGTAATGTCATTTTCTTTTCCTTCTATTTCAGCATGCTTATCGGCAACGCGGTTCACAGATTGAAGAAAACGATCAAATGAAATGGGTTTTACCAAATAATCACTTACTTCCAGCTCGTAACCTTTAAGAGCGTATTCGCCATAGGCAGAAGTAATGATAACATAGGGTTTGTTTTTCAGTATTTCCAGCAATTGAATACCTGTAAGGTCATCCATTTGAATATCGAGAAACAATAAATCCACAGTATTCTTTTTCAGATAATCCAGAGCAGATATTCCATTGTCAAATGATTGTTTTAATTCCAGAAAAGGAACCTTGGCGATGTATCCTTCAAGCTTTTGAATGGCCAGAGGCTCGTCATCAACAACAACACATGATATTCTTAGTGGATGCATAGGCGTACTTTATATTCTTTATCATCAACAACAGATACCTCAAGAGTATGTCTGTCGGGATACAACAAATCAAGGCGACGGCGAAGATTAACCATTCCTATTCCCCCGGCATTATCTTTATTAATGCTAACATCGCTTAACTTATTTCTCACTTCAAAACAAATTTTTTCTTCACTCGATTCAAGTTTGATGATAATACCGGGATGTTCTACTTTTTTATCCCCGTGCTTAATGGCGTTCTCTACCAGAGGAATAAACAACATTGGTGCCACCAGAGATTCTTTTCGCATTTGATGAAAATCAAATTTAAAAAATGTATTTCCAAGTCTTAGTTCATGCAGAGATATGAAGTTTTTTAAATAATTAATTTCTTTCTCAAGGGGTACATAGTCCGCAGTAGCTTCATACAAGACATATCGCATAATTTCACTGAGTCTCATAATACTTTCTGATGCTTTTCCGGGCTCAATGGCTATAAGAGAATCAATATTATTTAGCGTGTTGAAGATGAAATGAGGATTGATCTGGTTTTTCAATAAAGCCAGCTCACTCACTAAGTTTTGATTTTGAAGAAAATTGCGATGTTGCTGCTCCTTTACCCATTGTTTTAATAGTTTAATGGCTGCGGCAAATAATGCAATGCTTAATGATGAAATTGTAAAGTAGAAGTAGTTGAATTGCCAGAAAGTATATTTTTCGAGAAGATCCGGATGATAAATTGGCAGATAAATATGATAGTTTATCAGCTGGTTTGTTATTGGTGTTATAACAGTTAGAATAATAAAGAACAAAGTGAAAAACAAATATTGCTTTCTAAATAGCATCGGCAGCAATGCATAAATAAGTACATATGTAATTACAATATCAACCGGTAAAAAATAGAGGGTTCTTTTAAGCAGATCCCAAAAAGTGAGCTCAACAGGAATACTTACTATCAGGGAGTAAACCGACATATATAAAACCCAAAACAGCACGTGGGCAAAAATCTGCTGGCCTTTGTTTTTATATCCCTGAATAAGAAATTTCATTTGATCTGTGTTTATACTGCGAATATCGTAAAGATTCTAAGAAAAGAAAAATTATTTCTACAAAACGCCTGAAATGCTCTATTATCGCACCAGCTATAACATTTAACACTGTTTTTAACGAAAAAGGGTGTTGGTAGAGAAACAAAGACTATTAATATATCTTGTTTGCAATCGCTCATTTATCATTACATCTTTGTTGCATAAATCGAATAGCATGATCAGAAAAGTAATCATATTAATTGCTGTAAGCCTGATAGGATTTGGTGCTAAAGCCAACGAAAATCCTGTTCGCGCCTTTATTAAAGGTGTAGTTACCGACAGCATAAGTGGTGCGCCCATTGAATACGCCAATGTGAGCATTTTTTCATTGCCTGATTCCACACTGGCAGGAGGATCAATTACCGATAGTACCGGTCAGTTTGTAATAAGCAGCCTTAGAAAAGGTAATTATTTTATTAAAATCTCATTTGTCGGATACGGTTCAATGATGATTGAAAACATTAAAATAAACTCAAATAATGAGTTTAAAGATCTTGGTGTCATTAAAATATCGCAGTCCAGCCTTGGAATAGACGGTGTGGAAATTGTTGCTGAGAAAAACCCGATTGAATATCACATAGATAAACAGGTTATTAACGCAGAGGCTTTGCAGAATGCTGCGACTGGTACCGTGATCGATATATTGAAAAACAGTCCTTCTGTTACTGTTGATAACGATGATAACGTAATGTTGCGAGGAAGCACAGGGTTTGTTTTATTAATCGACGGAAAACCAACCGTGCTTGATGCAAAAGATGCCATGCGTCAGATTCCGGCCTCCATGGTAGATCAGGTCGAAATCATTACCAATCCTTCTGCTAAATATGATGCGGAAGGAACAGCGGGTATAATTAATATAATATTGAAAAAGCAAAAAGACAATGGATTCTCTGCCCTTGTTAATGCTCGTGCTGATAATCAGGGCGGTTGGGGCGCTGATGCATCGTTTACCATTAATAGAAATAAATGGTCCATCAACGGAATGCTGAACCATAATTTAATGCAACGCAAACCCAACAGCGAGAATGAGCGCGAAATCATTTATGCTGCCGATTCAATTTCAAGTCTTTATTGGGACGCAGCCCGTGAAATGGAGAACACAAACTCGTCTTTTCGCCTTGGCGTTGATTATAAGATAAGCGACAAAGACGTAATTAGTATTGGTGGTGAAATTGGAAAAAACAAATGGCAAATGGGCATGTTGAGCGATTATACCGAAACCTCTCCCGGTGGAGATTTAAGCTATTATACTACTGATTATCTTGCGTCAGTGCCCGGAACCTTTTATAACGGTACATTTTCATATACTCACGAATTTGATACATCTGCCAGTAAGCTTGAAATTACAGGTTTCGGTATGATTTGGGACGGTGATATCAGCCATAAAAGCTACCAATATAATTCAAACTCAGAATTTGAAATTCAGGATATGACACAAGGCTCAAGATTCAGCGAAGATGCTTTTCTGAGTGAATACAGGCTTAATGTCGATTATTCCGATATACTTTTCAAGAAATTCAAGCTTGAAACCGGTTATCAGTTTACCTATAGACCCTACACTGCATATTTTGATGCAAAAACATACAATGCCGGAAACTGGGAAATGGATTCGCTCTACAGTACTGATCAGGAATTTACGCAAACCAAGCATGCCGGTTATTTTATGCTAAGCGGAAATATTAAAAAGTTTGATGTACAACTCGGGCTTCGTGCCGAAGACTTCTACAGCGAATTCATTCTCGATTCCGACAATTACGAAGACATTACACAGGATTATCTGTACTGGTTTCCATCCATTCACATTAGCAAACGTATGAAAAACATGAGCCAATGGATGTTATCTTACTCACGTCGGATTAATTATCCTCAAGACTGGATGTTGGGCCCCACACCTATGTACAGTGATGCATTTTTGTATCAGGAAGGAAATGCAAATCTGTTGCCCGAGCTTATTGATTCATACGAACTTTCGCATATTCGTTTCATCGCCAAAAAACATATGCTGAGTATGACCGGATTTTTCCGTCAGGTGAATGATGAAATTGCCCGCACCATGTACGTAAATGATCAAGGTATTCTCACTGTTGGTTGGGATAACCTGGCAATTAACCGTTCATACGGATTTGAATTGGGATCAAATCTGAACATAAGCAAAATGCT